>NZ_JBFBBD010000029.1:0-79146 GCF_040689515.1 Streptomyces sp. NPDC051173 | reverse complement strand
GAGACCGAATTCGTCAACGAGATCCCGCCGTTCGCCGGCGCGGTCGCCGAGGACGAGGAGGAGGCCGCGGGCCGCGAGACGGTCGTCGTCGAGGTGGGCGGCAAGCGGCTGGAGGTCTCCCTGCCGTCGTCCTTGGGAACGGCCGTGGGGCGTACGGCCGAAGCGGGCGGCGCCAAGCCGAAACGCCGGGCCGCGAAGAAAGCCGGAGCCGCTGCCTCGGGCGACGCATTGACCTCACCGATGCAGGGCACGATCGTCAAGGTCGCGGTCGAGGAGGGGCAGGAAGTGGCCGAGGGTGACCTCATCGTGGTGCTGGAAGCAATGAAGATGGAACAGCCAATCAATTCCCACCGTGCGGGCAGGGTCAAGGGCATAAATGCCGAAGTGGGTGCTTCTGTCTCCTCCGGTGCCGTCATCTGTGAGATCAAGGAATGATCAAGCGTATTTGACGAATTCCATGCACTTCTGGAGAGCGTCTGGTGTCTGTCTGGGCCGGTCTTGTGGGCTGGCCCACAGCATCGAGGGTTCTGGGGTGGGCCGGTCCGCCGTACTACGTGAGGTAACTCCGTCGCAGGTCAGGGGAGTTGGCCGCATGTCGATGCGGTATCCGGAATGATGTCGGACTCGTTAATTCCGCTACCTTGGATGCACTCTGTCAAGTCGCGCTGTAGATTTCCCCCATGCCTTAAGGGCCCCGCTCTTCGCGGTCGGCCCGTAAACCGGGGGGTTGGGTTCATGCAATTCTCAGTGCTCGGTCCATTGCTGGCCACCGATGACGGTCTTCCATTCACACCGACGCCACCCAAGCAGCGGCAGTTGCTCGCGCTGCTGATTCTGAACGCCAACCGGTCGGTTTCCGTCGACGCCTGCATAGAGGAACTCTGGGACCAGAATCCTCCGCAGAGCGCCTATTCGACTCTGCACACCTATGTCCTCCATCTCCGCATGGCCATGAGCGGGATTCCGCGCATCGGATCCCTGGGTGAGGCGAAGCGGATCCTCCAGACCGCGAACTACGGTTACCGCTTGGTCGTCGAGCCCGGCGGCACCGATCTGGAGCTCTTCGAGGAGCACGTCCGCACCGCCCGCGCCGCCCTGGCGCGGGAGGACGACCGCATGGTCTCGGCCACTCTGGACAAGGCGCTGAAGCTCTGGCGCGGGGCCGCCCTGGCGGACATCCCGCTCGGCCCGCTGCTCCAGGGGCGGGCCACGGTCCTCCAGGAGCAGCGTCTCCAGGCGCAGGAGCAGCGCATCGAGGCCGACCTGCGGCTGGGCCGTCACCATGAACTGACCACCGAGCTCGCCGAATTGACCGTGCGGCATCCGACGCACGAGAACCTGCACGCCCAGTGGATGCTCTCCCTCTACCGCTCGGGCCGGGCGGCCTGCGCGCTGGACGCCTTCCACCGCCTGTCCAGCACGCTCGACCGGGACCTGGGCATCTCGCCGTCGCCGCGGATGCGCGCCCTCTACCAGGCGGTCCTGGACAACGACGAGTCGCTCGACTCGCCGGCGATGGCGGCGCGCCCGATGGCGCTCGATCTGGGGCGCCGGGTTGTCACCCAGCAGCGGCGCGTTGCGCGTCGGGCGCCGCGTCGACGGGGTATCCACCGCTAGTTTGTGGTCGCTGTGGGGTGGCCTCAAGCGCCGGCCGGGCTGGGTTGGTGGCTGGACCGGGGGTGTGACCTCCGGGCTGAGGACCTGGAACGCGGTGCGTGGCGCCGTCTTACGTATTGGGTGCTGTGACTACGCACCGCGTTCCAGAACCTCACCCTCCGGCCCCACCCCCTCCGCCGGTGGGTGACATCGCGGTCGGGGGTGCGCCGTTCTTTCTTTTCAGCCCGTTGGGGGCACCTCCCAGCGGTAGCTGGGGGAGTTTGAGGACGCGGCCGCAGGCCGCCCCCGCCGCAGGCGGCAACGGATCTGAGGTTCGGGGTCTGGGGCAGCGCTCCAGTTTCGGGAAGGGGCGGGGTGGGGGAAAGCCCGCCGCAGGCGCCAACCGGCCCGCAGACAAGGGGCCTGGGGCACGCGCCCCCCGCGGCGGAGCCGCAGATCAGATGCAGCCGGGGAGGGGTGGGGCTGGGGAACACGCCCGCCGCAGGCGGCAACCGACCCGCAGACAAAGGGGCTGGCGCGAGAGCCCCCGCGCAGCGAGCCGCACAAGCAGGCGCAGCCGGGAAAGGGCGGGGCAGGGGAAAAGCCCCGGCTCAACCCCGAAGCGGCCGCGGCGGGGGTCCGCGGCCGCCGGTCAAAGGGGAGCGGCCCACTCCATTTTGACCCCGGTTCAGTCACCGCGCGCCCCACCACCCGAGGGCACGCGGCCGAAAAGCGTCGTCAGGAGGGCGCCGAAGGCCAGCGCACCGCCCAGCCACATCACCGACCCCGTACCGAAGCCGTCGGCCATCCGCCCGCCCGCCGTGGCCCCCACGGCGATCGCGCCGTTGAAGACGCCGACGAAGAGCGAGGTCACGCCCTCGCGGGCGGAGGGCGCTGCCTTCGACAGCCAGGTCTGCGCGCTGACCGACACCCCGCCGTAGGCGAGGCCCCAGACCGCCAGCAGGGTCAGCGCGCCGGGCGTGGAGGCACCGAGCCCCGGGATCAGCAGCACCGACACCGCCAGCACTCCGCTGATCACCAGCAGCGTCCCCTTGACGCTCCTCCTGACCCGGGCGCCCGCAAGGAAGTTGCCCGCCACGCCCGCCACGCCGTAGACCAGCAACAGGGCGCCGACCAGGCCCGCGTTGACGCCGGAGACGTCCTCCAGCACGGGGCGCACGTAGGTGTACGCGGCGAAGTGGCCGCACACCAGCAGGGCCACGACGGCTAGCCCGGTGGCCACTTCGGGGTTGCCGAAGAGCCGCAGCACACCGCCCGGTCCGACCGGCTGCCCGGCGGGCAGCGGCGGCAGCAGCACCGCCATCGCGAGCGTCACGACGATCCCGAGTGCCGCGATCACGAGGAACGCCGCACGCCAGCCAGCCCGTTCACCGATGTACGTACCGGCGGGCACGCCGAGCACCGACGCCACCGCGATCCCGCTGAACACCATGGACGTCGCGGTCCCCGCGGATTTGGCCGGAACCAGCCGTACGGCCAGGCCGCCGGCGAGCGACCAGACGCCGCCCATGCCGATGCCGACGAGCACGCGCGCGACCGTCATGACCGTGAAGTCCGGTGACCAGGCGGCGAGTACGTTCGCCGCAGTGAGCAGCGCCATCAGCGCGCAGAGCACGAGGCGCCGGTCCAGCCGGCCGACCGCGGAGGTCACCAGCGGGGCGGAGACCGCGCCGACGACGCCGGTGACGGTCAGGGTCAGACCGGCGGTGCCCTCGGTGATGTCGAGCGCGTCGCCGATCGGGGTGAGGAGGCCCACCGGCAGCATCTCCGACGTGACGACCGTGAACGTCCCGGCCGCCACCGCCAGTACGGCGAGCCACGCCCTCACCGCCGCGTTCCCCGGGGCGGGCGCCCCGGCGGTCAGGTCATCAATTTTTGCCATGTCCTCAGCCAAACGGGGCTGACCAGGGGGAA
Source organism: Streptomyces sp. NPDC051173 (assembly GCF_040689515.1). Taxonomy (NCBI): domain Bacteria; kingdom Bacillati; phylum Actinomycetota; class Actinomycetes; order Kitasatosporales; family Streptomycetaceae; genus Streptomyces; species Streptomyces sp. NPDC051173. Next base: position 75,615 of record NZ_JBFBBD010000029.1, on the reverse strand, counting down.
CAATCGCGAAGTCCTCATGCTTCCATGAGGTGGACTAATCGACGCGGTATCCGGGGGGACGCGCTTGCGGGGCCCTCGGACGCCTCCACCGGAAGCGGGGCACGGGAGTCATGGCAGTCGGCGAAGCCTCGGCGCACCGGAAGCCGGCGAGCGGCGTGGAGATCCGCGAGCTGGAGTGTTTCCTGGCGCTCTCGGAGGAACTGCACTTCGGGCGGGCCGGGGAGCGGCTGTACGTCTCGCAGGGGCGCGTCAGCCAGCTCCTGCGCTCCCTGGAGAGCCGCATCGGCGGCCGGCTGGTGGAGCGTACGAGCAGGCGCGTCCGGCTCACCCCGCTCGGCGAGGACTTCCTCGCGTCCCTGCGCCCCGCTTACGCCGCGCTCCGCGCCACCGTCGAGGACGCCCGCGCAGCCGCCCGCGGTGTCTCGGGGCGGCTGCGCGTCGGCTTCCAGGGCACCGCCCACGACCGCTTCGTGGCCGTCGTCAGCCGCTTCGAGGACCGCTACCCGGACTGCTCCACGGAGATCGTCGAGGTGCCGCTCTCCGACCCCTTCGGCCCGCTGCACCGCGGCGACGCCGACATCGCGGCCGTCCTGCTCCCGGTGGCGGAGAAGTCCCTCGTCCTCGGCCCGGTCTTCTCCCGCCGGCCGCAGTACCTCGCGGTCTCCACGCGGCACCCCTTCGCGTCCCGTACGGACCTGTGCGCGGAGGACCTCGCCGACTGCCCTCTCGTCGGCGTCCGCGGCCCGGCCCCGGCGTACTGGCGCGAGGCCCAGGCCCCCACCCGCACCCCCGGGGGCCGCCCCGTCCCCGCGGGCCCCACGGTCGCCACCCTCCAGGAGGGCCTCTCCCTCGTCGCCGCCAACCGCGGCGCGATGCTCCTGTGCCACCCCACCGCCGAATACCACCACCGCCGCGACATCGCCTACGTCCCCCTCACCGGCCTCCCGGACTCGGCCCTCGGCCTCGTCTGGAACCCCGCCCACGAGAACTCCCGCATAAGGGCGTTCGCGCAGGCGGTGGAGGAGGAGCTGGTGCGGGACCCGCAGGGAAGCTGACGGGCTGTCACGAACACCTCACGCCGCTTTATGATCGCGATTCCAAGGGGAGGGGGCGCACATGGCGGCAGGGGACTCTGCCTCGCGCAGGGCGCAGGAGGCCCGGCGGCAGGAACGGCTGCTGCGGGAGCAGTGGCAGGCAGCGCGCGGGGAGGCCGCCCGCTGGGAGGCGGCGAGCGAGGGCGAGCAACGGGTCGCCGCGCAGCTGCTCGTCCTCACGGAGCGGGGCTGGCGGCTGCTGGTGGACCGGCGCTGGCCCGGGACGCGCTCCGCCAATGTCGACATGCTGCTGGTCGGCCCGGGTGGCGTCTTCGTCGTCGACGTCAAGAACTGGCGCTCGCGCCCTGAGGTCTCGGACGGGCACCTGAGCGCCGGTGGCGAGTCCCGCGACCGCGACTACGGAAAGATGCTGGCCATGACGAGGGTGGCCGAGCAGGCGGTCGCGGCCTTCGGCATGTCGCCGGTGGCGGTCCAGCCCCTCATGGTCTTCGCCGGTCAGCGGGTGAGCGCCGAGCTCGGACGCGTGAGGCTGCTCGGCGAGGGCGAGGTGGGCCCGGCGCTCCTCGCCGAGCGGCTCAGGCTGCGCCCGGCGGTGGTCCGCGCGATGGCCGACCACCTGGAGGAGGTCTTCCCCGCGTACGAGGGGAGCACCGTCCCGCCGGGGGCACCTGCCCGCCCGGAGCCGCGCGAGGACGGCGGGGCGGCCCTGTTCGACGTGGGGAAGCTGCGCGAGGCCGCGATGGCGGCGGCCCGCGCGGCGCCGATCGAGGAGTGGATGACCTTCCTCGACCCGGCCCAGACAGGTCTGGTGGGGCGCAGGTGGTCGGGGCCGGCGCGGATCAGCGGGCCCGCCGGCACGGGCAAGACCGTGGTCGGCCTGCACCGCGTGGCCCACCTCGCGCAGCGGACCAGTGGCCGGGTCCTGTACGTCACCTTCGCGAAGAACCTGCCGCGGGTGCAGAGCACGTTCCTGAGGACCATGGCCCCCGCCGTGGCCCACCGCGTCGACTTCCGCAGCCTGCACGCCTGGGCCCAGGAGTTCCTCCACGAGCGCGGCATAGCCAGCCGCCTCCACAGGGAGAAGGCCGAGACGGCCTTCAGCCTGGCCTGGAAGGGCGTGGGCCGGGACAGCTGCCTCGGCGGGATCGCGGCCGGGCCCGGCTACTGGCAGGACGAGATCCGCTATGTGATCAAGGGGCGGGGGATCACCACGTTCGAGGAGTACGCGGGGCTGTACAGGCGGGGCCGGAAGACCAACCTGCGGAGCACCCACCGCGAGGCGGTCTGGGCGCTGTACGAGGAGTACGAGCGGATCCGCGAGGACCGCGGGGTGCACGACTTCGACGACATCCTGGCCCTGGCCCTCGAAGAGGCCCGCGCGCATCCGGACCGGTCGCCGTACGGCGCGGTCGTCGTCGACGAGGTCCAGGACCTCAGCCTGGTCGGGGTGCGGCTCCTGCACGCCCTGGTGGGCGACGCGCCCGACGGCCTCCTCCTGATCGGCGACGGCCAGCAGGCCGTCTACCCCGGAGGGTTCCGGCTGTCGGACGCGGGCGTCGACATCAGGGGCAGCCGCGGGCAGGTGCTGCGCGTCAACTACCGCAATTCCAAGGAGATCCTGGACGCCGCCCTGGCCGTGGTCGCCGAGGACGCCTTCGAGGACCTCGACGGCGTGCGCGTCCCCGGGCGCCGGGAAGTGGATCTCACCTATCACGACGGCCACGTCGTCCGCGTGACGGAGGCCACGGTCGCCGGGCACGACCGGGCCCTGCTGGAGGCGCTCCGCACCGACGCCGCGACGCGGCCCGCGCGGCCGTGGGCCGACGTGGCGGTGCTCTGCCCGTCCTGGGCCGCCCTCCGCCACTATCAGCAGCTCCTGGCCCGGGCGGGTATCCCCGTGTGCCTGCTGGAGCACTACGACGGACAGCCGGTGGACGGCCTCAAGCTGGGCAGCTACCGGCGGGCCAAGGGCCTGGAGTTCAAGCACGTCTACCTGCCCCGGCACGACGAGGCCCTGCGAGGCGGCGCCCCCGGCGACGAGAGCGCGCACGAACGCCGTGAACTCGCCCGCAGCCAGCTCTTCGTCGCCATGACCCGCGCCCGCGACACCCTCTGGCTGGGCAGCGTCCCCCAGGAATGACGGCGCGGGCGGCAGGGCCGCATACGCAGAACACCCCTCCGTCCACGTTTCCGTGGGCGGAGGGGTGTCGCTGGCGGTAGCGGTGGGATTTGAACCCACGGTGGAGTTGCCCCCACACACGCTTTCGAGGCGTGCTCCTTAGGCCGCTCGGACACGCTACCGAGAGAGAGCTTAGCGGACGTTGGGCCGTGCTCTGAAATCGCGTCCCGTTCGAGGGTCCGGGAGGGGCTTCGGCGCGGGTCGGCGGGTGGCCGGCGGGGTGCTCAGCGGGTGGTCAGCGGGTGCGGAAGAAGTCCGTGAGGAGGGCCGCGCAGTCCTCCGCGAGGACGCCCGCGACGACCTCCGGGCGGTGGTTGAGACGGCGGTCGCGGACGACGTCCCAGAGGGAGCCGGCCGCGCCCGCCTTCTCGTCGGCCGCGCCGTAGACGACGCGGTCCAGGCGGGAGAGGACGATCGCGCCCGCGCACATCGTGCACGGCTCCAGGGTCACCACGAGGGTGCAGCCGGACAGGCGCCACTCGCCGACGGCCCGCGCGGCCTCGCGGACGGCGAGCACCTCGGCGTGGCCCGTCGGGTCGCCGGTGGCCTCGCGCTCGTTGCGGCCGCGGCCGATGACGGAACCGTCCGGGGCCAGGACGACGGCGCCGACCGGCACGTCACCGGTGCCGGGGGCCAGCGCGGCCTCCGCCAGGGCGGCCCGCATCGCGGCCAGCCAGGGATCCCGTACGGGGTCGGGGGCGGGTACGGGATCGCTCCGGTGGCCGGACCGGCCGGGGACGGCTTCGTTCATCGCACCAGTGTGCGTCAGCGGACGGCCTCCAGGACCTCGGTGCAGCCGAGCGCGTCCGCGATGCCGCTCAGCGCGTCCCCGTCGAAGGACCGCAGCTCCCGCGGGCCCACCCCGAGGTCGTCGAGGATCAGGTGGTCGCCCAGCGGCCCGGCGGGCACCGGCCGGGCGGGGTCCGGGGCGTCGGCCTCGTCCTCCTCCGGCTCGGGCTCGCCGTCCTCCGTGCCGTCGAGGTCCGGGAGGCTGCCCAGGTCGCCCTCGGCGTCGTCGCGGCCGAGCAGTTCGTCGGTGAGCATCGAGCCGTAGGCGTTGCGGCGGGCGGCCGCGGCGTCGGAGAGGTAGACCCGGGGGTCGTCCTCGCCGTCCACCCGGACGACACCGAACCAGGAGTCCTCCTGCTCGATGAGCACCAGGACCGTGTCGTCGTCGACCGAGGACTCACGGGCCAGGTCGGCGAGGTCGGACAGGCTTTCCACGTTGTCGAGTTCTGTGTCGCTCGCTTGCCACCCGTCTTCGGTGCGCGCGAGCAGTGCGGCGAAGTACACCGTGACTCTCCCACTGGTCATAGGCGGTGCCGGGCCGGACGGGGACCACCCCGCCCACTCGGAATCGTGGCAGAAACCCGGCCGTTGCGAGAGGTCTTCCGCGCTGCGTCGTGCAGCAGTCCGAAGAGATGTGCCTCACGTGGGCTCCGTACGGGCGTCGCGGGTACGGGCGTGTCGCGCCGGGCGCCGGCGGGCGGGGGCCCCGGGCAGGCCGGGGACCGGCCATGGGCGGCTCACCAGCGGAAGGTCCGCATCCGCATCTGCTGGCGCATCCGGGCGGCCCGCGCCCGGCGCGGCTGCACCCGGTCGCGCAGCTCCTTCGCCTCGTTGAGCTCGCGGAGGAACTGCGCCCGTCTGCGACGGCGCTCCGTGTCGCTCTCGTCCTCCGGTGATGGCGGGTCCCCGGGGGTGCCTGCGGGCCCGCTCCCGTACGTCTCCGGGCCGTGCGGGGCGCCCGGGGTGTCCGGGTCGCCCGCCGTGCCTGCCATGTCCGTGGTGTCTGGATTCTCGCGGATCTCGCGGTCAGCCATGGGCAGCACCACCTCGCGCCGAGGGTCTCGCCCGGCGTGGCAGACCGGGCGTACGTGCCCACTTTCCCCCTAAGTGGTGGTTTGATGCCAGTGCTGCGACAGACTGTCGGAGGGCTCCGCGCCGCTGCCGCCGACCGCGCGGGAGCTGGCGCCCGAAAGCTCGGTTAATGTCGATGTCATGCGGATCCACGTCGTCGACCATTCGACAGCTCTATAAGACACAATCCCACTACAGTGGCCACATGAAGCCGATCACGGGCCCCGACGGGGGCCGTCCGCTCCGTATCCTGGCCGCGCTCCGGATCTCCCTCGATGACGACAGCAGCTCTTCCATCGAGCGTCAGCGGGAGAAGCTCAAGGAGTGGCTGCACGTCAATCCGCGGTGCACCCTCGTGCACGCGACAGAGGATCGTTCGGTGTCCGGCGCGGTCGACCTGAAGGACAGGCCGGAGCTGGGGCCGTGGCTCGCCGAGGACAAGCGGGACCAGTGGGACGCCGTGTGGGTGAGTACCCAGGACCGGCTGGGGCGCGACGACCTTCACTTCATGGCCTTCGTCAAGGATCTCCTGGACTGGCAGAAGGGCATCTACGTCCACGACGACCCCTCGTTCGACGTCAGTACCGAGACGGGGCGACTGATCGCTTATGCCAAGGCCACACAGGCGGCGGGAGAGCTGACGCGCATCCGCAAGCGGGCGCTGGACTCCCGGGACTACCTGCGCCGGAACGGACTGTGGGCGGGTGGGAACCTGCCGTTCGGCTACGAGCCCGCGCCGGTGGCGGTTGGCGACAAGACCCATTACACGCTCGTGCAGCAGCGTGACTACGCGAAGCTGCTCCGGGAGGTCGTCCAGCGGGTCGAGGACGGCGAGAGCCTCGCTCAGATCGCGCGGGACTTCAACGAGCGGGAGATCCTCACCTGGCAGGACTACCTCCGGACGCTGCCGGGGCGGGAGGGCCGCAAGCCCAAGGGGCCCAAGGGCGTTCAGTGGCATCCGTCCACGATCAGCCGCGTGTTCAAGAAGGTGTCCTGCATCGGGTGGGTGCAGTACCAGGACAGGGAGATGGGGAAGGTCCGGATCGCAGAGCTGGACAATGGCGAGCCCGTCATGTTCACCGATGAGCCGATCCTCGCGGCCTCGGAGCGGACGGCCGTCCTGGCCAAGATCGAGGAGCGCGCGGCCAAGCCGCAGCGTGCCCGCCGTTCCGTGGCCCGTCTCAGTGGTATCGCCAAGTGCGGGAACTGTGGGCAGCGAATGACCATCAACCGTGTGACGCACAAGCTGAAGAGCGGGGCGGTCACATACGAGCGCTATCGGTGCGCTTCGACCACCAGAGCCAGTCAGTGCAGCATGCCTGCGTACATCGAGAAAGACATCATTGATGAGTTCCTGGACGACCTGCTTCTGTGGAAGTTGGGGGACAAGGAGGAAGTCCGCGTCATCAAGAACGCGGGAGAGGACCACACCGTCGAGCTTGAGCAATACCGGACACGTCTCGCACGTGTGGAGAAGGAAGACGAGCAAGGCTGGTACGACGACGACCGCGAGTCGTACCTGAAGAAGCGGCGCAACCTCGTTGCCCGCATCAAGGAACTCGAATCGAAGCCGGTGATCCCCGCTACGGTCATCTATGAGCCCACCGGTCGCACCTTCCGGCAGAAGTGGGAAGGGATGACGGACGAAGAGCAGCGGGAGTACCTGCTGGCCCACAACGTCCTCATCGGGGTGTGGCGGTCCGGGATTGTGCCCAAGCAGCGCGCAGCATTCGTCTGGCTGGGTGACCTTGTGGAGGCCGCGCACGCGATGGGCTTGGAGTACGACCCTGACGAGGACGCCTTGTGGGCCTTCACGCGGATGAATGCCACCGAGGAGCAAGAAGCAGTGGCGAAAAAGTGGATTGAGGAATCTTTGCCAGAGGGGAAGGAGCTTCCCTCCTTCTGACGAAGAGGGCCCGGGGCTCCCCGGGCCCTCTTGCTGTAGGCGCCATGTGGGGTCAGTGCAGGTACCTCTTTGGCTGGCGTTGGCTGCTGTAGTTCTGGTGATTTTTTTCAGAGATTCAATGGGCCTCAAGGGGCCCATTTTGATATCTCCAATGAGTGAAAAATCCCGATGACCTTCAGAAAGGGGCTTGTCCCGACTGTGGAGGCCTTTCGGTGAAGGCCCCGTAATCGTAGTCGATAGGCATGATGCTGACATAGTCAGTACCTAGTGTCTCGTGATCCCGCTCGTATCACTTCGAGTTGTTTGCAACGAGTTTCTTCGTTGGTCTGGACGAGGCGGACCTTCGTCAGGATCTCTTCGGCGGTCGCGGTCCAAGTGAACGGTTTCGCCTCGGAGTTCCAGGCGTCGATGTAGTTGCGGATCTGCGTGATCAGGACGTTGACGCTGGCGAAGGTGCCGCGGCGGATCGACTGACGGGTCAGGATGCCGAACCAGGTCTCGACCTGATTTATCCAGGAAGACCCGACGGGAGTGAAATGGAAGTGGACGTGCGGGTGGCCGGCCAGCCATGTCTTCACCTCCGGCGTGGTGTGTGTGGAGAGGTTGTCCAGAACGACATGGATCTCCTTCCCGGCGTGCGGCTTCACGGCCTTCTTCAGGAAGGCCAGGAAGTTCTTGCCGTTCCGGCTCGGCTTGCACTCGCCGATCACTTCACCGGTGCCGACGTTGAGGGCGGCGAACAGGTTCGTGGTGCCGTGCCGGATGTAGTCGTGGGTGCGTTTCTCGGTGGCAGAGAAGGTCACGGGCAGCACCGGCTGGGTCCGGTCCAGCGCCTGGATCTGCGTCTTCTCGTCGATCGAGAGCACGACCGCGCCGCCCGGCGGGGCGAGGTAGAGGCCGACGACATCGGCGACTTTGTCCGCGAACGCGGGGTCCTTCGAAATCTTGAAGGTGCCGTTGCGGTGGGGCTTGAGGTTCTCCTCGCGCCAGACCCGCGCGATGTAGTGCCAGGACACGGAGACGTTCTCGGTCCGCTTCACGTACTTCGCCAGCTCACGCGTAGACCAGTGCGAGAGGCCGGTGAACGCCGGCGGCGTCATGCGCGTCAGCGCGATCACCCGCGCCCGGACCCGTGCCGGCACCTGTTCCCGGGCGCCGCCAGGGCGGTCACTTTCCAGACCGGCCAGCCCGCGCTGGGCATAACAGGTCTTCCAGCGGTCCACGGTCGGCAGTGACACTCCGAGCAGTTCGGCAATGTCCTTGCGCCGACGCCCTTCGTCCGACCACAGCACGATCCGGGCCCGCGTGGCCAGAACCGCAGGCACATCCCGACCGTCCGCCAACGCCCGCAGCTCGGCGGTCTGTTCCTCGGAGAGCTCCATGCCAGCAACAACGAGACACACGAGATCAAGTAACGCCGACGGAATCACGACGCACTAGGACTGTTCCACTTCAGCCATAAGCATCCGAAGGGTAAGGGAGTGCTTTTCCGCCGGAAGGGCATCAAGCGCTGCACGCGCATACCTGGTCCCGCCATACCTGTCTCCCGAGCGCGCAAGCATCAGACCTCGGTGCATTTCGAGATGGGTGGCGAATCGTGGAAGAGCTGAAGGCAGCTCTTGTCGGGCCGTTTCCTGAGCCTCTACCGCTGCCTTTTCTTCGCCAAGTCGAGCCGCAAGGAGAGAGATGAACACGTTCATTCGCCACCACGGCACCGCGTAGTCAGAGGTTTGTTCATCGGATGCAGCCTTGTCGAACACATGGCGACCCCGATTCAGGAGTTGCCGGGCCGCGTCAGTGTCTCCCCGGATCGCTGCAGCATGCGCCTTCCCCATGATTGCATTCAGGAGTCCCAGTGACGGCTTGTCGCTGATTGCTATCGCCTGGTCAGCGAGCACGTCAGCGACCCCAAGGGAAGCGCCTTCGTAACCCAACGCGATAGCTGCGCGCCCTCGAACCCAAACGCGGGCGCCGTCGTCACCAGATTGATCTGCTGCCTCAGCGGCAAGGCGGTACCAATTAACCGCCTTGGCCCCGTCGGAGCCTGGGAAAGTTTTCGCATAAAGAGTCATGAGTCGGGAAGCAGCCGACCAGAGGCGGGGGTCCTCAAGCTGTTGCTGGATCACCACCAATTCTCCGGAAATGCGGCGCTGAATGTCGGTGGCGCCGAGACTCATGTACTCAGTTCCGTAGGTGGTCAGCTTGCTTTCCCAGTCGTCTACGGAAGGGCCGCCGCGAAGTCGGGCAGCGAATCCGATGCCGAGTAGGTCTGAGGCCACCACCGGCGCTATGGCGGTGGCTGCCACATCGGACAGGAACGTACGACGTTTCACTTCACCCTCAAGAACCGCTAGGGGCGCGTCCAGGACGGCCGACAAGCACCGGAGGCAGAACGCCCCCGGTTCCACCTTGGATCGTTCCCAGCGGCTGATGTACTCACGAGTGAGCCCCGTACCGAAGGCATCGTTGATCTCGTCCGCTAGTCGTCCCTGGGACCATCCCCGTGCCTCACGGAGGTCCCTGATCAGTGCGCCGATGGCCATAGGTCCATCTTGCCCCTTGTGCTGCTCCCAGGTACCGCAAGAACCCATGTTCGGACGGGACTTGCCCCTGCCGATGCCCCTATGCGGCCAGCTCGGGAGGCGAAACGGTGGAGGTGCACAAAGCGTGCACCCCCGCAACCGTCCTACCGGCCCGGGGACATGGACCACCTGAGGGGGCGGGCAGCCATGGTTGAGCATGCGCAGGGCCAGTCAGCGAGGGGCGCCGGGCTGCGAAGCGATCACAGCGCATCCAACTTCCCGCCGGTCATCTCGTTGCCGCTGTCGTCCGCCATCGGCTCCATCCACTACGTGGACTGTGGCGAGTGCGTCAGCCTGCTCAAGGCGCGAAGCAGGTACCGGGAGCACGGCGACGAGGCCGGGGTGCAGAGGATCAACGACGACTTGGCGGCCCACTGCGCCAAGCGCCACGTGCGGTGAGATGCCGACCCTGCGAGCGGTACCTCGACGTCGTGAACGCCGCCACCGGGCGTCTTCAGTGGGCGCGGGTGCAAGCCCGAACGGCGCTGCCCGGAAGGGGGCGCAGAGCGGCTCTCGACGCCGTCTCGGCCGCAGAGCGCGCCCTGGCCGACCTGCGAGCCGGATGGGCCCGACAGCGCACCTTGTGCGGGTGCTCCGAGTGATCCGGCGGGTGGACTGGTCGGGGACGGTCGAGGGCGCTTTCCTTGTCGCCGTCCTGCCCCTGTCCCAGTGCCGTCGTCTGGCTCGCCATCCATGGCGGACCGAGCCGTTTCTAGACGCCGGACGGGTAGCGTCACGAGGGCTGACAAGCCGCCGTCGCGTCCATGCCCCTTCACTGGGGTGCCGCGCAAGCGGTGAGGGAGAGGGCCTCTGTTTGGGTTGACGCCCGGACGGGGGTTCCCAGCTCCCTGGCGCGGCCCTGGTCGTCGAAGTGATCAAGGGGTGACGGAGTTGTCCGGCCTGTGACGCCAGGTAGCCTGTTTTGTGGGCCGCCGCTGCGGCCGTTGTTGCAGTTCAGGCCCATGGAGGATGTTGTGCGTTTGCAAGTCGTCGACCACCCGCTGGTGGCGCACAAACTCACCACGCTGCGCGACAAGCGCACGGACTCTCCCACCTTCCGGCGTCTCGCCGACGAGTTGGTCACCCTGCTCGCGTACGAGGCCACGCGCGATGTGCGCACGGAGCAGGTGGCGATCGAGTCCCCGGTCACGGCGACCACCGGCGTCAAGCTGTCCCACCCCCGCCCCCTGGTGGTGCCGATCCTGCGGGCCGGTCTGGGCATGCTCGACGGCATGGTCCGGCTGCTGCCGACGGCCGAGGTCGGCTTCCTCGGCATGATCCGCAACGAGGAGACCCTCAAGGCGGAGACGTACGCGACCCGGATGCCGGAGGACCTCTCGGGCCGCCAGGTCTATGTGCTGGACCCGATGCTCGCCACCGGCGGCACGCTGGTCGCGGCGATCAACGAGCTGATCCAGCGCGGTGCGGACGACGTCACCGCGATCACCCTGCTGGCCGCCCCCGAGGGCGTCGAGGTCATGGAGCGCGAGCTCGAGGGTGCGCCGGTGACCGTGGTCACCGCCTCCGTCGACGAGCGGCTGAACGAGGACGGCTACATCGTCCCGGGCCTGGGCGACGCGGGCGACCGCATGTACGGCACGGCGGGCTGACGCCCCCGGCGAAGAACGAAGGGCCCCGCGAGGGGGCCCGTGACGCACTGAGGCCGGCCGGTCCTTCGGGACCGGCCGGCCTCGGGTGTTTCTCCCCGGTGGGCGGAAGCGGTGTCCTCGGACGCCGGGCGGGCTGCGATGCGCCTGATGAGAGGCCGCGTTCCGGCCCTTCCGCGGAGCCCGAGGACGTTCCCCCGGGCCCCCGGATCTCGTCCGGGGGCCCGGAAGGGCCGCCCGAGGCGGCGGGCGGCTCGCAGCCGCTCATCGCGGCGGACGGCCCCCGGCCGCTCACCGCGTCGGGCGGTGAGCGGTCAGCACTTGGCCGGAGCCGGTGCCGCCGCCTTCGAGGACGGGGGCTGCGAGGGTGACGGCGACGCCTCCTGCGACGGAGCCTCCGAGGCCGGCTCGCCGCCCATCTCGGTGAGCGCCCGGTCCGCGTCCTGCTTCGAGGCGAGCTCCTTGTACTCGGCGCCGAGGACCAGGTCGACGTCCTCGCCCGTGCGCTGGTCGTTCTTGACCTCCGTGCCGCCCAGCTGGGTGCCGAGCACCTTGAGCGAGCCATCGGCGATCTCGGGGGCACCCAGCAGGAGCCCCACGCCGCCGACCTTCTTGTCGTAGAGCTCGGGGGCGTTCCCCACCTTGCCGATCCTGAAGCCGCGCCTCTTCAGCTCGTCCGCGGTGATCTTGGCGAGTCCGCCGCGCGGCGTGGCGTTGTAGACGTTGACGGTGATCTCGTCGGGCCTGGGCAGGGGCTTGGGGGCGTCCGCCTCCTCGGCCGGGGCCCCCTTGCAGTCGCCCTTCCCGTGCTTGGTGCTCTGGCCGCCCTTGCCGTGTGCCGCCTGGGTCGTGGTGTCGCCCCCACCGGAGAAGACGTCCACGAGCTGGAGCGTCCCCCAGCCGGCCAGCGCGAGCGCGGCGGCGACGGAGACGGCGGCGAGCACGATCCTGCGGCGATTTCTGGGGCGGCGCATGTGTGGGAAGCGATGGCCCGTGATGCGGTACTTTCCGCCCATGCCGGGAGGCGTCAGCATGCTCATGGGCGCAGCGTAGTGCGGGGCGGAGCCGCTGCCTACTAGATGATCAATGGGTTCGCGCACGCCAACCCGAAAGGCCGAACAACGGCCGGAATCGGGCGCCATTCGGGGCCGCCCGTACGGGTGTTGACCTGTCGGCTGATCAGTCGGGCCGGTCGGGTCTGCCGGGTCAGCCCAGTTCGAGGACGCGCGCGTGGAGCACCTGGCGCTGCTGGAGCGCGGCGCGCACGGCGCGGTGCAGACCGTCCTCCAGATAGAGGTCGCCCTGCCACTTCACGACGTGGGCGAAGAGGTCGCCGTAGAAGGTGGAGTCCTCCGCGAGCAGGGTCTCGAGGTCGAGCTGCTGCTTGGTGGTCACCAACTGGTCGAGCCGCACCGGGCGGGGGGCGACGTCCGCCCACTGCCGGGTGCTCTCCCGGCCGTGGTCGGGGTACGGCCGCCCGTTTCCGATGCGCTTGAAGATCACACGGAAAGCCTACCGGGCCAGCGGTCCCCGGCGCAGCCACGGCGCGGGAGTGCGAAGGCGACAATCGGCCGCATACCGGAGTGAAGTCCGTGCGGGCGCCCGGAAATAACCGGTCCCGGCGGCGGTCAGCTGTTCGGTGGTACGAGCACGACGCCCGTGTACGCGACGGCGGCGGTCCCCCGGTTGGCGTAGGAGTGCGGGCGGTCGCCGGCCATGCGCAGCCCGTGGCCCGGGGGCAGGGTCACCTCCTGGCCGCCGACGGTGACCGTCAGCGTGCCGTCGAGGACGTGCAGGAGCTCCACCGTCCCGGCGAGGTGGGCCTCGCTGTGGTGCTCCTCGCCGGGTGCGAGCCGCCAGTGCCACAGCTCGCCGCCGACCGGCCGGCCGGCGCCGGTGACCAGGGTGCCCGCGCCGCCGTCCGGGCCGCTCCACAGGACGGGCTGGTCGTCGGGCGGTGTCGGCTGGAGCAGGGGTGCGGCGGGCTGCTGGAGCAGGTCGGTCAGGGGTACGCCGAAGGCGTCGCAGAGCCGGATCAGGGTGGCGAGGTTGGGGTTGGAGCGGGCGTTCTCCAGCGCGACGAGCATGCCCTTGCTGACGTGCGCGCGCCCGGCGAGGGTGTCGAGGCTCCAGCCCCGTTCCTTGCGCAGCGCGCGGGCGCGGGCGGCGACGGCCTCCATGACGGACCGGTCGTCCGTAACGGACCGGTCGTCCATGGCCGACCGGTCGTCCTCCCGGACGGGCCGGCCGTCGGCGGGCGTGCTGTCGGAGCTCATGCCGCCCATCTTCCCGCAACTTCGGCTTCCGGTCGGTCGGTGTTACCGTCGAGTGCAGTGAAATGACCAACGGGAGGCTGGAAATGACGGTGGATCTCGACACGGTGGCCGGGAGCGTGCGGGTGGACGACGCGGTGCGCGCCCTGCGGCCCGACTTCGCCGTCCTGGTGATCGCGGCGGACGGGCTGCCGACGGGCCCGACCGACGCCTGGTCGCGCGGCCTCCTCAAGGACGCCGCCGGGACCGCCGACGGCCTGGACGTCACGGCCGAGCCGCACATCGCCGCCTGGCGGCAGGCGTACTCCGCGTTCGGCGCCAAGCCCGGCCGCACCCGCAACAGCGCCGAGGCCCTGATCCGCCGGGCGCCCGCCGGGCTGCCCGAGGTCAACCTCCTCGTCGACGTCTACAACGCCGTCTCCGTCACCCACCGCCTGCCGGTCGGCGGCGAGGACCTCGGTGCGTACGAGGGCGCCCCGCGCCTGGTGCGCGCGTCCGGCGACGAGCGCTTCGACACGGTGGCGAGCGGTGAGCCCGCCGTCGAACACCCGGAGCCCGGCGAGGTCGTGTGGTGCGACGACCTCGGCGTCACCTGCCGCCGCTGGAACCACCGCCAGTGCGTACGGACGCGGATCACCGACACGACGACCTCCGCGCTCTTCCTGCTCGAACGGCTCGACCCGCTGACCTTCGAGGAGCTCGACGCGGCGGCGGCCGACCTCCTCGGGCGGCTGCGCGAGCGCGCCCCGGGGCTGCGGGCCGTCACCCGCCTCGTGCGCTGAGCCGCCGTCTCACCGCAGCAGCCAGGCGATCAGCGAGAGCGTGACCACGGACAGCAGGGTCGACCACAGGACCACGTCCCTGGGCACGTCGGTGCGGAGCCGGTACTCACCGGCGTAGACGAAGGCGTTCTGCGCCGTCGGCAGCCCGGCGCAGAGCACCACGGCGAACAGCGCGTGCCCGCCGAGCCCGAACGCCCAGCGGCCGACCGCGTACGCGAGCAGCGGCTGCGCCACCACCTTGAGCGAGACGAGCGTCAGCCGCTCGGTGACGCCCTTGGCGTCCAGCGTCACCCTGGTGTTCAGGGACATCCCGAGCGCGAACAGCGCCGCGGGCACCCCCGCGCCGCCGACCGTACGGATCGGCTGGAGCACCTCGGCGGGCAGGCGCAGGCCGAGCGCGGCGACCGCGACACCGGCCGCCGAGGCGCCCACCACCGGGTTGCGCAGCGGCAGTTGGGCGAGGCGGCGCCACTGGCCGCGTACGCCCCGGTGCACGTCCAGGTCGATCAGCACCATGATCAGCGGGGTCACGAACAGCATCTGGAACACCGCGGCCGCGGCGATGAACGTGGTGTCGCCCAGCACGCTCACCGCGACCGGGATCCCGAGGTTGGCCGAGTTCACGTAGGACGCCGCCATCGCGTTGACGGCCCCGTCGGCCGGGCGCGCCCGGAAGGCCGTACGGGAGAGCAGCAGGCCCGTGCCGAACACCGTCAGCAGGCTGATCGCGAACACCGCCACGCCCGGGTCGGCGATCGCGCCCACCGGCGCCGCGGACAGGGTGAGGAACAGCAGCGCCGGCATGGCGAACGTGAACGCGAAGCGCCCGAGCACGCCTTGGGCGTGCGGGCCGAGGGCGCCGGTCCGGCCGGCGGCCCAGCCGAGCGCCGTCACGGCCCAGACGGGTATGAAGCCGGATATCACTTCTTCGGTGCCTGTGCCGTCTTCGCCGTCTTCGCGGGCTTCCCGGCGGCGGCCTTGGCCGCCCGCTTCATCTCCTGCTTGTGCGCCCGCACCTTGGCGAGCGACTCGGGCCCGGTGATGTCGGCCACCGAGCGGTAGGAGCCCTCCTCGCCGTACGCCCCGGCCGCCTCGCGCCAGCCCTCCGGCGTCACGCCCAGCCGTTTGCCCAGCAGCGCGAGGAAGATCCGGGCCTTCTGCTCGCCGAAGCCGGGCAGCTCCTTGAGCCGCTCCAGCAGCTCCGCGCCGCTGCCGACGCCGCTCCACACGGCGCTCGCGTCACCGCCGTAGTGCTCGACGAGGTACTGGCAGAGCTGCTGGATCCGCTTGGCCATCGACCCCGGGTAGCGGTGCACCGCCGGCTTCTCCGAGAGCAGCGCGGCGAACGCCTCCGGGTCGTGGGCGGCGATCTCGTACGCGTCCAGGTCGTCGCGGCCCAGGCGCCGGGCGATGGTGTACGGACCGGAGAACGCCCACTCCATGGGGACCTGCTGGTCCAGCAGCATGCCGGTCAGCGCGGCGAGCGGGCTCCGGGCGAGCAACTCGTCGGCCTCGGGCTGCTGGGCGAGGTGAAGGGTGATGTCCATGCCCCGATGATCGCCCCGGGGAGTGCGCGCGGTGCGCTCCCACGCCCCGTGGGGACGCTCACTTGTCGGCGTGGCCGCCGAGGTAGAACAGCAGCATGATGAAGCCCGCGAAGAGATGCGAGACGAAGACGTAGACGAGGACGCGCAGGGCGACCTGCTTCTCGCGCCACTTCTCGCTCTCAGCGGCCATCACGGGCCTCCCTCACTCCGGGACGGCCCCGGTGACCTCCGCAAGTCTATCGCTGCGGTGTTCGATCACCGGGGCCGTCCCGCGCGGGGGCGGAGCCGGCTACTCCGCGATCTCCGTGCGCTCCCACCACTCGTAGACGACCAGGCGGCCCTGCTCGGACTCCCGGTGCCGCGACGTGACCTTGAAGTGCTCGTACCCGCCACGGAACGGGATCTTCAGCTCGGACCCGGGCGGCGTGATCGGCACGACCCGCTCGGGCAGTTCGTCCGGACCACCTTCGAGGAATGCTCTGGCAGCGCTGCTCATGAACCAGTCTTCCCACACAACCTCGCGCCGCCGCTCCCCGGCACGCCGACGGCCGCCGACCCCGGGAGCCGGATCTTGCGGGCGGGCCGTTGACGCCGTGAGCGGCGGGTGCTTCCGGCTCAGTGCCGCTCGGGCGCCTTCTTCGTGAGCGCGTCGGCTATGCGCAGCGTCATCTGCATCTGGGTCCTGTCGCGGTGCGTGGGGTTGAAGGAGTACTCCGCGCGGCGCCGGCCGTCCTTGGTGGAGACCATCGCCGAGTTGTAGCCCCACCGCTCACCGGTCTTGCCCCACAGGGTGACGCCGTTCACGGTGACCGACTGGAGGCCCATGCTGTACGAGGCGGGGGAGCCGTCGACCATCCGTACGTCCGGGGACGGCAGGGTGAACATCTTGTCCAGGACGGGCTTCGGGAGCAGCTTGCCGGAGAACAGCGCGGAGATGAAGCGGTCCAGGTCACCGGTGGTGGAGATCATCTCGCCCTCGCCCCACGCCTCCGACTGGTTGAAGTCGGTGGCGTCCTTCAGGGTGCCGTCGGACATCGCCAAGTAGCCGTGCACGTGCGGTCCGTGGATCTTGGGGTCGTTGCCGGGCACGGAGGTGTTCCGCAGCCCGAGCGGGCGGAGGATGCGGGCGTCGATCTCCTTGCCGTACGCGTGGCCTGTCACCTTCTCGACGAGCATCGCGGCCAGCACGTAGTTGATCCCGCGGTACTCCTGCTGGGTGCCGGGCGTGGCCTTCAGCGGCTTGCGGGTCGACAGGGCGACGAGCCGCTCGGGTGTCCACTGGTCGTTCCGGTGCTTCAGGACGTTCTCCGGTGTCGACATGTCGGGCACGTCCGGGCCGGTCTCGTCGGGGAGGCCGCTCGTGTGGTTCAGCAGCTGGCCGACGGTGATGGGGGCGTAGTCCTTCGGCAGCAGGCCGGGCAGGTAGTGCTGGACGGGGGTGCCGAGGTCGACGCGGTGCTCGGCGACCAGCTGGAGCACGGTGGTGGCGACGAAGACCTTGGTGATGCTGCCGATCCGGAACCGGTCGTCCGCCCGGACCGCCCGGCCGGTGCGGAGGTCGGCCTTGCCGGACGTGCCGTACCACTGCCCGGCCGAGCCGCTCACCCGCAGCTGGGCCGCGGTGGCCTGCGGGTGCTGGAGGTCGGAGATCGAGGCGCGCAGGGCCTTGGTGTCGAGGGGCGGCACCGTGGGGGCGGCGGCCGCGGCGCCGCTCGCGGGAAGAACGGCGGTCAGCAGCAGCGCGCCGGCGACGGAGGCGCCGACCAGGGCCCGGCGGGGCAGGGAGGAGGAGTTCATGACGCCATGCTGTCGGCCGGCACGGACATTGATCATCGGGGATCGCCCCCAGCGGACCCGGAGCCGACCCTGAGGCGCACCGGGGTCACCGGGTGCGGGGCGTCAGGGCCCGGACGCGCCTGCCACAGCGTCGAGTTGACGCATTCCCCGGGAATTCATGAGCGGCCGCGGAGGTCAAGCGATAATCAATCCTCCGGTTCTATGAGGGAGTTGTGCGGGGAGACTGCCGCCGGGCGGCGCGTGTGGCGATTCGGATTCGTCCAACAGTGCAGTCGGGTCTGCCAGGTCCGGAGCAATAGTCGAGCGTAAAGATTGCCGTCAAGTGGCCGTCAAATGTTTTAAGGACACTTGAAATGCGGGCGGGCTTCACCTTCCTCATCCGCCTCGGGTCCCAGGTGTTACCACGGGTGTCGCGCGATCCGGCGGAGGCGCGCCCGCGACCGGCTGATCAGCCGTTACGTCTTCACGAAGGCCGGAAGAGTGGTAGTGGACAACTCTTGACACGCGGCCGGTCAACCCAGAGGATCAGCACACCGGTTCACGGCGAGAAGCGAGCGGAATCCGGCCCTCCGTTCAGCGGTCAGGGTCCCGCCGGCCGAGCTGTACGTCCGGCCAGTTGCTCTTTACATGGGGGGATGGATCCGTTATGGATCACAAACGAGTCGCCGCGCGCTGACGGCGCCGCAGCGATAATTCGCGCATATTCATGAAGCTCGGAAAGCATGGGGATCGAGCGCCGATTCCGTTGAATGCGTTCGGCGCCGCAAATTTCTGACGAGGGTCGCTCCGGGAGTGGATGCCGGGTGCCCGCGATCGTCACTGCAAGGGTGTTGCCCGGGGGCGGCATGACGGACCTTTGTCGGCTTCCATTCGTTCAACTCCTGTCTCATTCCACGTAGTTGTCCACCCAGCCCGCTCCGGGCGCCGTCGTCATCGGTGCCGACGGCGTCAGAGGCCGGGCCCGCCGGGTCCTGGGCCCCGGGAGTGCCGTCGTGTGTCACGTCCGGCGCCTTTCCCGGGCCGCCCTTCGCCGTGCCGTCGCCCGCGCGCGCCGTCGCGCGGCCCGGCCCCGGCGCGCCCGCGCCCGGCGTAGCGCGCCGCCTTCCGCGCACGGGCCCCGTACGGCCGTACGCGGATCTGTGCGCGGCGCGGCGGGGCGGGCTGCCCGAAGCTCTTGATCCTGCCTGGCCTGACCGGCGAGAACAGCCTGGTCACTAAGGAGTTCAGCGAAATGGACCACGCATTCACCGGAGCCGGTCGCCTCACCGACTGCCTCCCCGACCTGCTCCGGGAACAGGCGCAGCAGCAGCCCGACGGCATCGCCGTCGTCCAGGCGGACGACACTCTCACCTACCGCGAGCTGGTGACACGCGGCTCCGGCCTGGCGGAGCACCTGCGAAGACTGGGCGCGGCCGCGGACACGTGCGTCGGCCTGTTCGTCGAGCCGTCGATGGAGCTGATGATCGGCGCCTGGGGCGTCCTGTTCGCCGGGAGCGCCTATCTTCCGCTGTCGCCGGAGTATCCCGAAGAGCGCCTGCGCTACATGATCGAGGACACCGGGACCACGGTCATCTTCTGTCAGGAACACCTCACCGCCCGGCTGGCCGAACTCGCCCCGAGCGGCACGCGGATCGTCACCCTGCGGGACGTCGAGGCGCCCGCGGCCGCGCACCCGGAGAGCGGGCGCGAAGAGCCCGCCGACGGCCCGCGCCCGGACGATCTCGCGTACATCATCTACACCTCCGGCAGCACCGGAAAGCCCAAGGGGGTGATGATCGAGCACCGCAGCATCGTCAGCCAGATGCGCTGGCTGCGCGAGGTCCACGGCATCGACCGGACGAAGACCGTGCTCCAGAAGACGCCCATGAGCTTCGACGCGGCGCAGTGGGAGATCCTCGCCCCGGCCTGCGGCAGCAAGGTCGTCATGGGCGCCCCCGGCGTCTACCGCGACCCCGAGCGGATCATCGAGACGATCGCCCGGCACGAGGTCACCACGCTCCAGTGCGTCCCGACCCTGCTCCAGGCGCTCCTCGACACCGAGGAACTGCACACCTGCGCCTCCCTGACCCAGATCTTCAGCGGGGGAGAGGCGCTGACCAGGAACCTCGCGGTGGAGTGCCTGGACACCATGCCGCGCTGCGACCTGATCAATGTCTACGGGCCGACCGAATGCACCATCAACTCCTCGGCGTTCACCGTGGACCGGGACACCGTCAAGGAAGGGCCGCACGCGATATCGATCGGTGCGCCGGTGCACGGCACGGACTACTTCATCCTGGACGAGCGGCTCTCGCCGGTGGCCGCGGGGGAGATCGGCGAGCTCTGCATCGGCGGCGTCCAGCTGGCGCGCGGATATCTGCACCGGCCGGACCTGACCGCCGACCGCTTCGTCGAGCACCCCTTGGCGGCCGGCGGCCGGGGCGGAAGGCTCTACCGCACGGGCGACCTCGCGCACTGGAACGCCGACGGCACCGTGCAGTTCGCGGGCCGCACCGACAACCAGGTCAAGCTCCGGGGATTCCGCGTGGAGCTGGACGAGATCAAGCTGGCGATCGAGACCCACGACTGGGTCAAGAACGCCGCGGTCATCGTCAAGGAGGACCCCCGCACCGGCTTCCAGAACCTCATCTCCTTCATCGAGCTCAATCCGAAGGAAGCCGCGCTGATGGACCAGGGCAACCACGGCGCCCACCATCAGTCCAAGAAGAACAAGCTCCAGGTCAAGGCCCAGCTCTCGAACGCGGGTTGCCGTGATGCCGAAGAGCTCGACGGCAAGCCGGCCGTCGCCCTTCCGGGCGGGACACCGACCCCCGCGCAGCAGGAGCTGGTCTTCGCCCGCAAGACCTACCGCTTCTACGAGGGCGGCCCGGTCGGGAAGGCCGACATCCTCCGGCTGCTCGGCAGGAAGGTCACCGGCATCGCCCCGCGCGACGTCGGGGACCTGAGCCTGGCGGAATTCGGGGAAATCCTGCGGTACTTCGGGCAGTACCCCAGCGACGAGCGGCTCCTGCCGAAATACGGCTATGCCTCGCCGGGCTCGCTGTACGCGACGCAGATGTACCTGGAGCTGTCCGGGATCGCCGGGATCGAGCCCGGCTTCCACTACTACCACCCCGTGGACCACCGGCTGGTGCTGATCGGCAGGGTCACCGAGAGCGACACCGAGAGCGAAACGCCCCGGATCAAGGTCCACTTCATGGGGAAGAGGCGGGCCGTCGAGCCGGTCTACAAGAACAACATCCAGGAAGTCCTGGAGATCGAGACCGGGCACATGGTCGGCCTCTTCGAGGAGATCCTCCCCGCCCATGGCCTGAACATCCAGGACCTGGAATTCACGCCCGCCGTCCGCGAGCACCTGGAGTGCGCGGAGGAGGACTACTACCTGGGGACGTACGAGATATCCGGGCGGGCCGTGCCGCGCCCGGACGACCTTCTCGACATCTATGTGCAGGCCCACCCCGGAAAGGTCGCGGACCTCCCGGCCGGGCAGTACCGCTACCGCGACGGCGACCTGGAGCGGATCTCCGCGGAACTGGTCCTGAAGAAGCACGTCATCGCCATCAACCAGCAGGTCTACGAGCGGGCGAGCATCGGCCTCACCGTGCTCGGCCGCACCCCCGAGGACTGGCGGAGCTACATCGACCTCGGCCGCGTCCTCCAGCGGCTGGAGATGAACGACGTGGACCTCGGCTTCATGTCCTCCGGCTACAGCTCCAAGACCGGCAATCCCCTCCCGTCGGCCAAGCGGATCGACGCGATCCTGAAGGCGAGCGGCAGGGAATCGGGCCCCTCCTATTTCTTCGTCGGCGGCCGGGTGAGCGAGGAGCAGCTGCGCGGCCGGGGGATGAAGGAGGACACCGTCCACATGAAGGGCCCGGCCGAGCTGGTCCGGGACGACCTGGGCAATTTCCTGCCGGACTACATGATGCCCAACCGCGTCCTGGTCCTGGACCGGATGCCGCAGACCGCCAATGGCAAGGTCGACTTCAAGGCCCTGGCCGAGCGGGACGTGGAGCTCGCCGACCGGCCCTTCGTCGCCCCCCGCACCGGGACCGAGAAGCGGATCGGCGAGCTCTGGCAGAAGGGCATGAAGCGGGACTCCGTATCGGTCCAGGACGACTTCTTCGAGGCCGGCGGCAATTCGCTCATCGCGGTCGCGCTCATCAACAGGATCAACCGTGAGTTCGGCTGCTCGCTGCCGCTCCAGGTGCTCTTCGAGTCCCCGACCGTCGAGAAGCTCGCGCGCAGGGTCGACGGCGAGAGCGCCGGGACGTCCTCACGCCTCGTCCGGCTGCGGCGGAAGGGCTCCCTCAGCCCCGTCTTCTGCTGGCCCGGCCTCGGCGGCTACACCATGAACCTGCGGCTGCTGGCCGGCCGTGCGGAGACCGGCCGGCCCTTCTACGGCGTGCAGGCACACGGCATCAACCCCGGCGAGACGCCTTACGACACGATCAGGGAGATGGCCGCCGCCGACATCGAGGAGATCCGGCGGCAGCAGCCCGAAGGCCCGTACACCCTCTGGGGATATTCCTTCGGGGCCCGCGTCGCCTTCGAGACCGCCTACCAGCTGGAGCAGGCGGGCGAGCGGGTCGAGAACCTCTTCCTCATCGCGCCCGGCAATCCGAAGGTGCGGACGGCGGAGCTCCGCAGGGAGTCCACCTACGCCAACAAGGCGTACGTGACGATCCTCTTCTCCGTCTTCGCGGGCGCCATCTCCGGGCCGCTGCTGGAGAAATGCCTGGAAGTGGCGCACGACGACGAGAGTTTCGCGGCGTTCATCGGCGAGAACTCCGAGGGCCTCGACCCCGCACTCGTGCGCCGGGTGACCAGGATCGTGCACCGGACGTACTCCTTCGAGTACGCCTTCCACGAGCTGGCCGAGCGCCGCCTCGACGCCCCGGTCACCCTCTTCAAGGCGCGCGGCGACGACTACTCGTTCATCGAGAACAGCAGCGGATATTCCGCGACGGAGCCGACCGTGATCGAGCTCGAAGCCGATCACTACAGCTTGCTCAAGGACCCCGACATCGCCGAACTCACCGACGGGATCGGCCACCGGCTGCGCGCCGGGAGGGAGCAGGAGAACTATGCCGCACATTAACCTCAAGCACTTTCCCGCACCGCTCACCGAGGAGCGGCGGAGCGAGCTGGTCGCGGATCTGACCGCCGCGGTGCGACGGGCCTTCGGGTGCGACGAAGGGGTGATCTCGATCGGCCTGGAACCGGTCGCGGAAGCGGACTGGAACGAGCGGGTCTACGCCCCCGAGATCGTGGGCCGCAAGGACCTGCTGCACAAGACGCCGAACTACTGACGAACCACCCCGGGGGACGGCCGGACGCCCGGCCCGGCCGTCCCCCGGAACCGCAGCCCCATGACGCGAAACGAGAAGTGACAGTGCGCAACAACAACGCGAACGTACCGCTGGTATTCACCGAAGAGGTGTCCGACGCGATCGGCTCCGGACTCCCTGTGGTGGCCCTGGAGTCGAATGTCATCACCCACGGGCTGGCCTATCCGCACAACGCGGAGACCGCCCGGAAGGTGGAGGCCGCGGTGCGGGCCGGCGGTTCGGTCCCGGCGACGATCGGCATCGAGGACGGCCGCATCCTGGTCGGGATGACCGACGCGGACATCGAGCGCTTCGCACAGGCCCCCGGCATTCCCAAGGTCAGCAGCCGCGACATGCCCGTGGCCATCGCCCGGGGCGGCATGGGCGCCACCACGGTCGCCTCCTCGCTCGTGGCCGCGCGGCTCGCGGGCATTCCCTTCTTCGCCTCCGCGGGAATCGGCGGGGTGCACCGGGGCGCCGAGCGGTCCATGGACATCTCCTCGGACCTGATCCAGTTCACCCGCTCCAAGGTCGCCGTCGTCTGCGCCGGGGCGAAGAACATCCTCGACCTCGGGCTCACCATGGAATTCCTGGAGACGCACTGCGTTCCCCTGGTCTCCTACAAGTCCGACGACTTCCCCGCCTTCTACTGCCTTTCCAGCGGATACCGCAGCCCGCACCGGATCGACGACGAAAAGGTCATCGCCCGGGCCATCGAGGCACATTGGGCCCTGGGCAACGACAACGGCTTCCTGGTCACCAGCCCGGTCGACGAGAAGGACGCCATCGACAGCCGCGAGGTGGAGCAGGCCATCGAGGACGCCGTGCTCGCCGCCGAGAAGGAGGGCGTGCGCGGCAACGCCCTCACCAAATACCTGATGCACGCGGTCGACAGGGTCACCGAAGGCCGGTCCGCGAAGGCCAACATGGCGGTGCTCATCAGCACGGCGGAGGCTGCCGGCCGGATAGCCGCCGCACACGCCGAACTGCTTCGCGAACGCGGCTGATCCGCCCGCCCCCCTTTACCGGACCGCCTCACATTCTTAGGGACCGACTGAAATGACAGACGTCGTAGTCTTCGATCTGGACGGCACGCTCGTCGACACGCCCCGCGCGATCGTGGAGACCTTCACGGCGGCTTTCGCCGCCATGGGCGTGGCCGCGCAGGACCCGTCGGCGGTGCGCGCCACCATCGGCCTGCCGCTGGAGCAGGCGTTCAGCAAGCTCATGGGCATACCCCTGGACGACGCCCGGGTCGCCGAGGGCGTCCGGCAGTACCAGCGGCTGTTCCGGGAGATCATCCTTCCCCGGGCCGGGGAACTGCTCTTCCCCGGAGTCGCCGAGGGCCTGATATCCCTGCGGGAGAAGGGACTTGTGCTCGCCGTCGCGACGAGCAAGTTCTACGCGAGCGCCGACGCGCTGCTCACGGCCGCCGGCCTGCGGGACCTCTTCGCCGTCGTGATCGGCGCGGACCAGGTGAGCAAGCCGAAGCCCGACCCCGAGTCCGGCCGCGCGGTCATGGAAAAGCTCCAGGTGACCGCCGGGGAAACGGTGATGGTGGGCGACACGACCCACGACCTGCTGATGGCCAGGGCCGCCGGAATGCGCTCCATCGCCGTCACCTACGGAATCCACGGCATCGAAGAACTGCGGTCCGCCGGCCCGACCTGGATCGCCGACTCCTTCGACGACGTCCTGACGTGCATCGCCGCGGCATACCCCGCCACGGGCGAGGGCCGGTAATCGTGCTCGGACGGTCGAAGGACCGGCTTCTGGACGCCCGGCGCGCTGCGCGCCCCGGGCGTCGTCATCGTCATCGCCGGAACGTCCTTGTCCAGGGTGACAAGCGCGGCCCGGGAGAAAGGCAAGGGAAATGACTGACGCCACTGTGGTCGAGCAATTGCTGAACGACCGTACGTACCACATCGAGTTCAACGGTCACCTCAGCAACCACGTCAAGCACGCGGTCATCGCCCTCGACGGCCTCGGCGCGAGCCCCGAGCAGATCAAGGCGTACTACGAGAACTACGCGCGGCTGACCACGTACGGCTACGGCCTGGAACCGCCGAAGGAGTCGAAGTACGAGATCACCGAGGAGAACTGGCGGGAATTCCTCGGACAGCGCACCAGCTTCTCCGCCTATTGCGCGTTCTTCGAGCGGCGGGAGAAGGAGCTGGGCACCGACGAGCTCCTGCGCCGGTACGTCCCCGCGCTGCTGCCCGGCTGGGTGGGCGCCTTCACGCACGCCACCATCCACCTGGGCTGGGCGATCGACGCGAAGAACCGCTGGATGACCGTCGAGGGCCTCGCGTACATGGCCTTCTCGTACGTCTCGTGCCACCCGGAGCGGGCGGAGGACGGCGGCGCCGGGGGCGAGCGCGCGGTGGACTCCCTGCTCCGCGTCGCGGGCGCCTGGGAGGACGACCGGGACGCCCTCCAGAACTGGGTCCGGGAGCTGGTCGGCGACACCGCCGTCGGCATCGCCGAGGGCATCCACCCCGAACTCGCCCGGTCGGGCCTGCAGTACCGCATCGCGCGGCTGCTGGGAGCCGGACACCCGCTGATCCACCGCACGCCCGCCTGGATCGACGAGCAGGACGCCGAGGAGAGCTGGGAGCAGCTCCACTATGTGGTGTCCCTGCTCTATCTGGCCGTGCCGGGTGACTTCGTCCTCCTGCACCTGATCACCTCCCTGCACGCGATGGAGCAGATCGCGAGCCGGCTGCCCGCCGAGCAGCGCAAGCACGTCGTCAAGTGCTTCTGGACCGGCATGCTGTGCGTGATCTTCTCCGGCGCCGACTTCCCGGCCCGCGCGAAGCTGGCGGGCCTGCACGCGGCCTTCCGGGACGCCGTCGACGCGGACGTCCCCGAGGTGTGGGACCAGGACTGGCGGCACACGGTCCTCCGCGCCTTCGAGGAGGACGAGGAGCACAACCCCAAGCTGGTCTACGTGATGCGGCGGATGTGGCGGCGCACGGGCCGCCGGTCCGTCTACCGCGTCACCGCGGGGCAGTTCACGGTGACGCCGGGCCTGCCGCCGTCCTTCGAGCAGCCGCCGACGGAATAGCGAACAGAGCGGGACGGCGCCGTACGAGGCGCCGGAGAACACATCCGACTGCGGGGAGAGAAGCCATCATGTCCAGCACGACCACAGCGACGGAGCCGACCGTGTCGATCGAGAAGTACCTCGGCGAAAATGTGCACCTGCTGCCGCAGACGAAGCAGCTGCGGGCCCTGCACACCGTCATCCGTGACCGCCACGCGCGCCGGGAGGACTTCGTCTTCCATTCGGAGCGGATCATCCGCATGCTCATCGAGGCCGGTCTCGACCTGCTGCCCTTCGAGGAGCGCGTCGTCGAGACGCCCGTGGGCCGCGAATACCACGGCCTGCAGTTCTCCGGAAAGCTCTGCGGCGTCCCGATCATCCGCGCCGGGGAGAGCATGGAGGGCGAACTCCGCGCCGTGTGCCGGGGCATACGCATCGGCAAGATCCTGATGCAGCGGGACAAGGTCACCAAGCTGCCGAAGCTCTACTACTCGAACCTCCCGGACGACATCGCCGAGCGGCACGTGCTGCTGCTGGAGCCCATGCTGGCCACCGGCGGCACGGCGCTCGCCGCGATCCAGCTCCTGCTCGATCACGGGGTGAAGGAGGAGAACATCGTCTTCATCAACTTCATCACCGTGCCGGAAGGCATCGCCACGGTCTGCGAGCGCTTCCCGAAGGTGCGGATCGTGACGTCCGCGATCGAGGAGCGGCTGAACGAGAACGCGTACATGATGCCGGGCATCGGCGACTTCGGGGACCGGTTCTACGGCACCGACGCGTGACGGGACCCGGCCTGTCGTACGGTGCGGCCCGATCCCGCGCCGTACGACGGGCGCCCGGCGCGTCAGGGCTTGCGCGCCTCGATGCCCACCGTCCGCGCCGGCGACGGCGCCGCGCGGGTGCATACGTTCGCGACATATCGGGATCGTCACCGAACATCCGCGGTGACGCCACCGGATTTCCCGGTGCCCGGGGACGCGCGCCCCGGCGGCGTCCCCGGGATGCCGGGCGGGCCGGAAGGTGCCCGCCCGGCGGACGGCGTTATGCCGACCGGGGGTCAGAGGTCACTTCCAGGCCTTGTGGGCGGTGTCCCACTTCTGCCAGTGGCCGTTGACCTTGCGCTTCCAGCAGTGCGACCGCTCGTCCCACTGGGCGTAGGTGCGGGAGTCGGCGTCGTAGCGCTGCCAGCAGTTGGCCTTGGCGTCCCAGCGGTCCTTCTTCTTGTCGACGCCCTTCTCCCAGCCGAGGTGGACGCCGGCGGCCTTGCCGTGCTCGCCACCCTTGCCGTGGTCGTCCTTGCCGTGGTCGTCCTTCCCGTGCTCGCCCTTGCCGTGCTCGTGGCCCTTGCCGTGGTCACCCTTGCCGTGCTCGCCCTTGTGGCCGTGCATGGCCGGGGCCTGGCTGGCCGGGGTCGTCGGCTGGGGATTCTCGCCGGCGAAGGCGGCGGTGCCGGTCGCCGCGGCGATTCCGGACAGCAGGGCGGCGGAAGCGGTGACAGCCGCGATACGGCGCATCGATGCGCGAGACATGCGTTCTCCTTGCTATGGGCCCCGTGGGCGTTGCCCGGCCACGGGAGCCGTGCTCTTGGTGCGCGAGCATTCTTGGTGCCGCGGGGCCCTGGGAAGGGAGAACGGACCGGTTTCCTTCATATGGGTGGACATCGGCCGGCGGCCGTGTCGTGGCGCGTCGCGGGCTCCGGATGCCGGGCGGCAGCGGCAGCGGCAGCGGCAGCGCCGGGAGGTGGCGTGACTCCCTTCATCCGTACGGGACTTGGCGTGAATCGGGCGGCTGGGCCGATTCGTGGCCATGAATGCCCAGGCGGATATGTGAACATGCGGTGACTCACCCGAAAGTGGCCAAGTCCCGGCTCCCTCCGGTGGATTGGCGCCTGCCCGGCACCTTGCCGCCACTGTGCCGCTCCGTCGGCACCCTGGCTTCTTCGGACCCCTCGGCCTACCTTGGCCCCGCTGGGCACATCCCTCGCACGACTTGCCATGTCTCTTCCGACGCCTTGTCCGATGACTTCAGACACGAGGTGAGTCATGTACGTCCGTCGCACGCGCCCCCGGCGATTACGCCGGCTGGGAATCCTCGCCCTGCTGCTCGGTGTCGTGGCCGCCCTGGCCTCCGGGACGGCACGGGCACTGCCCGACGGTGCCACCGGGCACCGGCCGCCCCTCGTGCGGCCGGTCGACCCGCAGCGGTGGCGCAACCCCGATGACATGACGTGGGCCGAATACCGCGCGGTGCCCGGCACGGACTGGGCGAACCCGGAGGTCCGGCCCACCCGGCGCACCTTCAAGGGCGCGCTGGTGCTGCTCGACTACCCCGACGAGGACTTCTCGGTCACCAAGCCGGCGGGCTCCACGCTGTTCGGCAATCCGCAGAGCACCGCGACCGGGCTCCCCCGCGCGCGCGTACCCGCCTTCTACCAGGACTTCCTGAACAAGCCCGGCCCGCTCAACCACGGCCACACCATCAACGAATACTGGATGGAGGACTCCGGCGGGCGCATCGGCGTGGACCTCACCGCCTTCGGCGCGTACCGCATGCCGTGGAAGTCGTACCAGTACGGCATAGACGACGGGATGAACCCCGGCGCCTGCCCGCTGCGGGACACCTGCGGCAAGGACATCCGCGCCGACGGCAAGCGCGCCTGGGCCGCCGACGTGGGGGAGAGCAGGACGGCGGACTTCGACTTCGTCTTCTATCTCACCGCCGGACAGGACGAGTCGTCGGTCTGGCAGGAGTTCGGGCAGATGAGGTTCCGGGGCCCCGGGGACGTGCCGGCGGCCTGGGGCCCGCCGTCACCCGTGCAGGGCGGGGGGAACGCCGCGCGGACCCGCTACGTGCCCTGGACCTCCTGGCAGGCGGCCGCGCGCATCTGGCCCGACGCCGAGAACGGCTCGTCCGTCCAGGCCGAGAGCTCC
This sequence comes from Streptomyces sp. NPDC051173, assembly GCF_040689515.1. Taxonomy (NCBI): domain Bacteria; kingdom Bacillati; phylum Actinomycetota; class Actinomycetes; order Kitasatosporales; family Streptomycetaceae; genus Streptomyces; species Streptomyces sp. NPDC051173. Next base: position 46,718 of record NZ_JBFBBD010000029.1, on the reverse strand, counting down.
GGAATGGCCACCTACGCCCACGAGTTCAGCCACATCCTGGGGATCGGCGACAACTACAACAACCCCTACGGCACCCCGCTCAGCCGCTCCTACACGGGGATCTGGGGCATGCTCTCCCGCGGCTCGTTCAACGGCCCGGGAGGCCCGCACACGCGCTGGCGGATACCGGCCACCGCCGGGGGCTCCATGGGCGCCGAGCACGTCCTGCGGGACAAGATGAAGCTGGGCATCGTCGACGAGAAGAACGTCCTGCGGCTCGACCGTGACGCCCTCAAGGACTCCGGCCCGGTCGTGGCCCGCGTCACCGCGCGGTCGGCTCCGCCCGGCGAGAAGGGACTCGCCGGGATCGACGTGACCATGGGCCGCGACCTCTCGCCGTCCTGCGACCGGAACACCGATCCCCTCTGCGACGGCGGCGGTTACGACAACTACACGCTGGAGGTCGTCGACCGCATGGGCATGGACTCCTTCACGCCGGACAGCGGCGTCCTGCTCACCAAGACCAAGAACGCCGACCGGGCGCCCTTCGCCTGGGTGATCGACGCGCACCCCGAGGACATCGGCCTGGTGGACTTCCGGCGCCCCGACGGCACCCAGCAGAAGATCACCATGGGCGACTACCGCCAGCTCGGCGACGCGCTCTTCCACGCGGGCGCCGACAGCGGCAGTTCGTACGAATACGTCGACGAGGCCAACCGGCTGCACTTCTACGTCCTCGACGTGCGGCGCGACGCGAGCGGCGTGCTCTCCTACGGCGTCGGTGTGAAGTCCCTCGACGGCGCCGGGACGCAGGCCCGCGGAGTGGGCCTCGGCAAGGGCACGGCGAAGGGCGACGCGGCGGACGGGCGGGCCCTGTGCACCTTCGCCCTCGCGAACACCGGCGCGCCGCGGTCCACCGACATCTACCGCCTCTCGGCCACCGCCTCCGGCCGTGGCTGGTCCGCGTGGCTGCCCGACCGGCTCACCTCGGCCACACCCGGAACCCCGGTTCCCGTGGACGTCGCCGTGGCGGCGAAGGCGGGCGCCGCGCACAAGGGCACGGTCACCCTCACCGCGCGCTCCGAGAGCGACCCGCACAAGACGGCCCGTGCCACCTGCTCGCTCAAGAAGTGAGGCACCGGTCCCGAGCTCCGCACGGCCGGCGCCCCCGGCCGTGCGGACAGGACCCGCCGTCACCGCCGCGAGTAGTCCGGCAGCAGATCCCACGCCTTCGTGTCGTACCGGTACGTGTACTGCGGGCGGGTCTTGACCGCGCTCGTACGGAACGGCTGCCCCCGGTCGTCGACCCGCAGCGTCCCGCGCCGGTCGCCGCTGCTCCACTCCAGCTCCAGATACCACGTGATGTCCTGGTCGCCGGTGTGGGCGCGGACGTCCAGCACCTGGGGGTCCGTCGAGCTCGTCCGGTAGGGGAAGTCGGTCGCGGGGATCGTGATGTCGCCCTGCTTGCCGGCCACGGCCCGGGCTTCCGGCCGGCCGCGGTCGAGGTCGACGTCGAAGTGGGACGGGGCGATCCCGCTGCCGCAGCCGTCGCCCATCACATAGGCGTTCCACGCGAGCGGCGCCGCCCGCTTCACCACGCGTACGTGCAGCGCGCGCAGGACGACCGCCTCGCCGGTCTTCCCCTGCACGGCCACCTCGATGCGTATCTGGCCGCCCGGCACGGCCCGCAGCGCGGTCGCCCAGTCGCGCGCGTCGTCCCCGGCGGGGGGCTCGGGGACCTGGGCGGGCAGGCGGCCGGACACGTACAGCTGGTCGCAGTGGTCCGGCAGGACGTACGGGCGGACGTCGACGGACAGGGGCGCGCCGGCCGGCTCCGCGGACCGTTCGCCGTCGGGCTCCGTCTCCTCCCGCGGCGCCGCGGTCGTGCCGCCGTCCGGGCTCGGGGAGGCGTCCGGACGGGCGGAAGGCGCGGTGCCGCCGGGCGACGGGCTGCCGGAGGGGGCGGGCGCGCGCCCGGACGCGCGGTGCGTGGCATCGGCGTCAGGGCCGGCCGCTGTCGCGTTCGTCCCGGCGCGGTGCGCGGGCGGAGAGTTGGTGGCCGCGTAGCCGGCGACGACGGCGGTGGGTACGAGCACGGCGACCGCGGCGGCTATGAGCGCGAGACGACGGCGGGAGCGGGGGGCTCCGCCGGTGCTCCGGGCCGGGGCGGTGGCGGGAGTGGTGGCGGGAGCGGTGGCCCTGGGCTCGTCCGTAGGCGCGGGGCGGGCCGGGACCCGGTCCGGGCTCGCGGGGCCGGCGGCCGGGCCGGCGGGTTCGGGGTCCGTGGTGCTGGTGGGCCCGGCCGCGACGGCGGCCGGAGGCGCGGACTCCGTCGAACGGGCGGGCTCCGTAGGACCGTCGGGCTCGGCGCCGACCGGGAGCGGCGGCGTGTGCGCGGTTCCGGCCGGGGTCCGGTCCGGGCTCGCGGTTCCGGCCGGGCCGGTGGGTTCGGGGTCCCCGGCTTCGACCGCGTCGGCGGACTCGGCCGAAGCCGGCGTCGCCGGCCGGGGCGTACGGGCCGGCTCCGGCGTGCTGTCGGGCTCGGCCGGGGTCCCGGCGCCCGCTCCCTGCGCCTTCCGGCGCCGCGCGTCGTCCGCCAGGATCCAGCGGCGGTGCAGGTCGACGAGCTCCTCCGGCGACGCCCCGCAGAGCCGGGCGAAGCGCTCGACGGGCGCGTACTCGGTGGGCACGGCGGCACCGTTGCAATAGCGATGCACCGTGGACGTGCTCATGTGCAGCCGTTTGCCCAGGGTGCTGTAGCTGTGGCCCGAGCGCTCCTTCAGCTCACTGAGCCGGGCTGCGAACTCTCGTATCCCATCGGTCATACCGGCAATTCCCCGTCCCAGGACCGCGTTCCAGGGCGCGGATTCTCCCCAGCTCAGCCTATACGCAGCCGTTCCAGCGTCCCTGAAGCCCCGCCGGGCCTTGCCGCCGGGACGGAACGGATCACAGGCTGTGGACACGGAAGCGGCGCCCGGCGGACGGCCGGGCCGCGCCGTCGGACAGGAGTCGCCGTGCGGACCAGGATCCGCCTCCGCCTGGAAGCCGCGGATGTCGTGGCCCTGGTCGTGCTCTGCGCGTCCGCCACCACCACGCTCGCGCTTCTTGTCGGCCTCATCTGACGTTCCACGTCACCACATCCATCGGGAGACCACCATGCGTAACCTCAGCCTCACCGCCTCCGCCGTGCTCGCCGCCGCGGCCGTCGCCCTGACGGCCACCCCGGGCCAGGCCGCTCCGTCGTCGGGCGCGGTCACCGCCGCCTGCACCGCGGGGAACACCAAGGTGTCGGTGCGGACGGTCAGCCGGCCGATCAACCACGACCTGCTGACCGTCACCAACACCGGCCGCACGGCCTGCAACGCCTACGCCTACCCCTACCTGCGCTTCGACGAGGACCAGGCCGCGACCCAGGTCGTCGAGGACAGCCGGCCGCAGGCCGTGGTGACCCTGGCACCGGGCGGGTCCGCGTACGCGGGCATCGGCCTCTCGGCCGGCGACGGCAGCGGCGCGCACGGCCGTACGGCCGCCGAGCTGGAGGTCTTCCTCGCCGACGCCGACGGCTCCGCGGACGGGTCCGCCACGCTCTCCCTGCCCGAGGGCACGTGGATCGACGACTCGGCGGCGGTCACGTACTGGCAGTCGAACGCGGCGGACGCGCTGGTGTGGTGACCTCCCGTCGGGAGGCCGGGCTCACTGTCCGAGTGCGACCCGGACGAGCTTGATGACGACCAGGACCATCGCCGCCAGGAGGTACGCCCGCAGCGCCCCCATGCCGATCTTGCGGCCGGTGGCCATGACCGGGCGGGCGAGGGTCTCCAGCGGGGGCATCCGCCAGGTGTCCCTGCCGGTGCGGTCGATGGGGTCCTCCTTCGTCCCGGTGCGCCGCCGGGTGAAGGCGTAGCCGGCGGCGAGCACTCCCGCGACGCCGCAGGCGGCCATGATGTCGAGGATCGCGCCGGCGGTGATGTCGGGGAACAGGACGGAAGCGGTCAGGATGACCGAGAGGGTCACCAGGACACCGACGACCGCCGCGGTGAAGGCGTTGGTCTTGGGACCGTTGGTCCACGGCCCCAGGACCTGCTTGTCGTTGCAGAGCAGCAGCAGGAAGACCGAGGCGGACGGGAGCAGCACCCCGGCGAGGGTCTGGACGCCCTCGGTGAGCAGGCCCAGCGGGGAGCCGGGGATCAGCACGATGGCGGCGGCCGCGGCGACCAGCCCGGCGTAGACCGCGTAGAAGCCCTTGGCGCCCTTGATGCCGCGGTGCAGCGAGTGCTTCATGCCGAGGACGTCGCCGATGGCGTAGGCGGTGGACAGCGAGACCGCGAACGCGCCGATGATGGAGGCGTCCAGCAGGGCGATCGCGAAGAGCACTCCGGCGAGCTTCCCGGCGTGCGCCTCGATGCCGGTGGCCAGGCCCCCGGCGTCCGTGAAGTCGCCGAAGCGGCCGGTGCCGGCGAAGGCCGCGGAGGCGATGCCCATCATGGCGGCGGCGCCGATCACGACGACGCCGATGCCGAGCCAGAGGTCGGCCTTCTCGTACTTCATGAAGCGCGGGGTGATGCGCTTGTCGATGACGTACGACTGCTGGAAGAACAGCTGCCAGGGCGCCACGGTCGTGCCGACTATGCCGATGATCAGCAGCATGACGGTGGCCAGCTCGCCGGAGCCGCCGGGGATGACGGGGACGACGAAGTCGTGTGCCATCCGCGAGGACTTGGGGTGGACCAGGAAGTAGACGGGGACGAGCAGCAGGCTGCCCGCGCACAGGGCGATGGCGACCCGCTCGAAGCGGCGGAAGGACCCCGTGAACGCCGAGGCGATGATGATCGCGGCGGCCAGGATCACCGAGGCCACCTTGGGAAGCCCGAGATAGCCGGTCGCCAGGGTGATCCCGATGAACTCGGTGACGAGCGTCAGCGCGTTGAGCAGGAACAGGTCTATGACGGAGAACGCGCCCCAGAACTTCCCGAACCGCTCCAGGATGAGCCGGGCGTGCCCGACCCCGGTCACCGCGCCCAGCCGCAGGACCATCTCCTGGTTCACATAGAGCACGGGGATCAGCAGGAGGAGCGTCCACAGCAGGCTGGTGCCGTAGTTCTGGCCCGCCTGGCCGTACGTCGCGAAGGCCCCCGCGTCGTTGTCGCCGACCATCACGATCAGCCCGGGGCCGACGATGGCGAGGAGCGTCTTCAACTTGGCGGACAGGCCCCGGCGTTCGCCGTGGTCGTCCTGCTTGATGGTGCCGAGGGCGCCGCGGATGTCGCCGAGGTGGGCGTCGTCCAGCACCGCGCTGCGGGGCGCCGGGATCTCGGTGTCGGTGATCAGGTCGGTCATGGGGAGCCTCCCGGACGCCTGGGCAGGCGAGGAGTCGGTGGCGCGCGGACACGCTCCACCCACGGGCGCGCAGCACTGCGACCCGGGTCGGCCGGGGGCCGGGCGGGTGAGGGCGGTGGCGCGGTCGTGCCCGCGGGGAAGGTGGTTACCGTGTGCCGGAGAAGGGCGAGGGCATGCGGAAAGAGGGGCGACTATGGCCCGGACTACTGCAACTGCAATCCATGTCTCTCGCCTCCTTCCGGCCGGGACGCGCGGCGCGTCGACGACTCGGCAAGGAGCGGACCGGGCATGCCCCGGTTCACCCCAACTCGTCAGAGCTTTGGCACTGCACGGCGTGATCCCCTTCGGTGGGGAAGCCACTTGGGGTCACCCCTTAATTCGGGGAGACCTGTCCTGACCCTGGGCGTCTCTCGACGTCGTGGGGTCAGTGGCCTGTGTCCGTACAGACGCCTCACCGAACGAGGTGCCTTCTGATTTCGAACCTCCAGAAGCATAGACCCTTACTTGCGCAACCGCGCAACCGTTTGGCCAAGGCTTGACCTGGGCGGGATCCGGCGCCGGGCGGAGCGCCGCATTCGGTGCCCCGGGACCGTGGGTAGTCTGCTGCGCGACATCCGCACCACAAGGGGCTCATCGGTGGACCACGACAGCATGACCGCAGACCCCGTCGCCGTCGGGCACCGGCTGCACTGGCGCGGGGTGATCCGTACGCGGCGGGCCGTCGTCATCACCTCGCTCGCCGTCGGCGGGCTCGTCGTGTCGCTCACCTTCGGCGGACTGCTGGGCAGCCCCGGCAGCCACCAGTCGCTGACCTCCCGGGTGATCGCCGGCGTCAGCGCGGGGGTCTTCCTGGTGGGCGCCCTGATCGCGGTCCGCGGCGCGACGGACGACCTGGTGAAGCTGCTCACCGGCCGGATCAGCGACAACCGCTCCGCCGCACTGCGGGTGATATGCCTGCTGTCCGGCTACGCGCTGGTGATCCTGGGCGCCCTGAGCCTCCTCAGGGTGCCGTGGGGGAAGCTGCTGCTGGGCGGTGCGCTGACCGGTGTGCTGCTGGGCATCGCCGCCCAGCCGGTGCTGGGCAACATCTTCGCGGGCCTGGTGCTGATGGTCGCGCACCCCTTCACGATCGGCGAGCGGATCAGCGTGCAGTCGGGCCCGCTCGGCGGCCGCATCGAGGGCGAAGTCGCCGACATGACCCTGCTGTTCGTCGAACTGCGCACCGACGACGGCCGGACGCTCATCCCCAACAACGCCGTACTAGGCGCGGCCATCGGGCCGCCCCACCGCGAGTCGACGGCGGCGTGACGGCCTGACGGTCTGAGGGCGTCGACCGGGCGGAGTCCGTGACCCCGCCCGGTCCACGTGTCCTCAGGAGCGCGCCGGCGCCTCCTGCCGTGCCTCGTCCCCGTCCCCGGCCTGCTGCGCCGGGATGCGGCGTACGCACTCGATGAGGTAGTCGCCGCTGTCCTGGTCGAGGGTGACGCCGTGCGTCTCGCTGCGGAAGCCGGGGAAGCGCCGGTCGAAGGACTCCAGCGCCGTCAGATAGCGCAGCAGGGGCCCGTCCGGCGCGCCGGTGTTCTCACCGGGCATCAGGACCGGGATGCCGGGCGGGGTGACGGTGACCATCGCGGCGGCCACCCGGTCCGCGGCGTCGGCCAGCCGTACGCGCTCGGTGCCGCCGCGGATGAGGCGCTGGTAGCAGTGCTGCGGCGGGGTGACCGGCTCGGGCAGGTCCTGGAAGGCGGTGTCGAGCAGCTCGACCAGGCGGGCCTCCCGCAGATGGCCGTGCATCTCCTGGCACAGCCCGCGCAGCGTCCCCGCGGAGTAGCGCTGCGGGTACGCGGCGACCAGCTCGGGCAGCACGCGTTGCAGCGGTACGTCCTCGTCGTGGAGCGCCTTGAAGTCCATCAACGCGTCCATCAGCGTGCCCCACTTGCCCTTGGTGATCCCCATGGAGAAGAGGATGAGCGTGGTGTAGCTGTCGGTCTTCTCCACCACGATGTTCCGGGTGGCCAGATAGGCGGTGAGGACGCGGGCGGGGATGCCCCAGTCGCCCATCCGCCCGGTGGCGTCGATGCCGGGGCAGGTGAGGGTGACCTTGACGGGGTCGAGCAGGCAGTAGCCCTCGGCCAGGCCGGGGAAGCCGTGCCAGTCGGCGCCGGGTTCCAGCTGCCAGCAGGCCGGTTCGGTGCGCAGCAGCTCGGCGGGGGCGTCGGCGAACGGCACCCGGTCGCCGGTGGCCGGGTCCGTCACCGTCTCCGGCTGCCAGACGCCGAAGAACCAGGCCGGCCGGTCACCGGCGGCCGCGACGCGCCGGCCGACGCGCACGACGGTCTGCCGGAAGCGGACCGCCTCGGTCACCGCCTCGTCGATCAGCCAGCGGCCCTGCGGCCCGTCCATCATCGCGGCGGCCACGTCCAGCGACGCGATCATCGGATACAGCGGCGAGGTGGTGCCGTGCATCATGAACGCCTCGTTGAACCGGTCGTGTTCGACCGGCGCGCGCGGCGCGGGCTTCACGTGCACCATGGCGCTCTGCGACAGCGCGGCCAGCAGCTTGTGCGTGGACTGGGTGGAGAAGACGGTGGGGCGCTCGGGCCCGGGGAAGGTGTCGGGGCCCACCGCCATGCCGTAGCGCCCGGCGTAGAGCGGGTGGAAGCGGGCGTACGCGAACCACGCCTCGTCGAAGTGCAGCCGGGGCGTGCTGGGCGCGAAGGCCCGCGCCACCTGGACGGCGTCGTAACACAGGCCGTCGTACGTGGAGTTGGTGAGCACCGCGTACTGCGCCTCCGGCGACACCGCGCCCAGGGTCAGCGGGTTGCGGGCGATCCGGTCGGCGACCGCGCCCGCCTCGGTCCCCGCGGGCGGCAGGGGGCCCGCCAGGCCGTAGCCGTTGCGGGTGGGGACGAGATAGACCGGCCGGGCGCCGGAGAGCACGAGCCCGTGCAGCACCGACTTGTGGCAGTTGCGGTCCACCAGCGCGATCTCGTCCCGGGTCACGCTGAAGTGGCCGACCATGCGGTCGCAGGTCGAGTCGCCGTGCAGGACGAAGTACGTGCGCTCGGCGCCGAAGATGCGGGCCGCGTTGCGCTCGGCGTCGCCGACCGGACCGGTGTGCTCGAACAGCGAGCCGAGCTCCTCGACGGAGATCGACAGGTCGCTGCGCAGCAGCCGCTCCCCGAAGTAGTCGTGGAACGCCCGGCCGACCGGGGACTTGAGGAAGGCGACGCCGCCGGAGTGGGCCGGGGTGTGCCAGGAGTACTCGTGCGCGTCGTCGAAGCGGCGCAGCGCCTTGAAGAACGGCGGCAGCAGGCCCTCCTGATAGCCGCGGGCCGCGCTCGCGATCCGGCCGGCGATGAAGGGTGCCGTGTCCTCCAGCGGCCAGATGTAGCCGATCACCGTCTCGGCGACCCACAGCGGCAGATTGTCGAGGTCCTCGCCTGCCGTGACCAGGAAGACCGGCAGATCCTGGAAGCGCCGCCCGGTACGGCGCAGCACGTCGCCGCCGCCCGTCCCGCCGTCGCCCTCGCCCTGCCCCGGAAGGTCCCAGTCCACGACGGCGGCGGCCAGGCCCGCCTCGGTGCGCAGCACCGCCTGGGCGTCGTCGCTCGTACCGGCCCAGCGCACCTCGAACCCGCGGGCCTCCAACTCCCGCCGGATCCTGCGCAACTGCTCGGCCCCGGCACCTCCGCCCTCCGGCAACTCCCGTACCGCGAACAGGACCGTTCCGTCTGCCATGGCTGTTCCTCCGCGCGCCGCGCCGTATCGCCGTAATTCGCCGTAGGAACAACGGGCCGCCGGTCGCGACGACACCGGCCGGGGCGGGAATCCACTCCGACCGGCGACCCGAAGGAGTGGTTTCGGGGCGCTCTCGTCACTGACAGGGCGAACCGCCCGGAAGCATGGCGTACTTCCGCTGTCTTCCGTCTTCCTGCCCTCGCCCTTCTTGTCTTCCTTGTCTCCGTCCTTCTTGCTTGTCTTCGTCGGGAGTGTTCATGAAGGCTGTCCCCCTGAGCGCGGCACTGGCACTGACGGCGCTGGCCGTCTGCGCGCCGGTGTCCGCGGCCACCCAGCCCGTACGGGCCGAGCGCGTCACGCTCACCAACGCGGACAACGGCCGGACCGTGTCCGCGCACAAGGGTGACGACGTCGAGGTCACCCTCACCGGCTACCGCGAGCACGGGCTCACCTTCTCCTGGAGCGTTCCGGCGAGCGATTCCGCCGTGCTCCGCCGGACCGCGGGCGGCACGACCCCGAGGGGCGACGCCACCGCGCGCTTCCGCGCGGTGAAGAACGGCATCGCCGCCCTCAGCGCCCAGCGGCACTGCCGCGCGGACCAGGGCCACCTCTGCCCGCTCGTCGTCACGCCGTGGAAGGTGCGGGTGGAGGTGAAGTAACGGGAGGGGCCGGGAAGTAAAGGTAAGGGCCGGGGTGCACCCGGCCCTTCCCGCTGCCCGCCCCCGCACGCGCTCGCCGGCTACTTCCCCAGCGCCCCCACCCCCGCCTGGGCGAACTTCTCGTCGAGGTCGCCGCTCGGGGCGCCGGCCACGCCGACGGCCGCGACGGGGGCACCCTTCGCCTGGACCGGGGCACCGCCGGGCAGGAACAGGGTGCCGGGAATGTCCTTGAGGTTCGGGGTCTGGGAGAGGCGGCCCACCAGGGCCGAGGTGGGCGCGTTCCAGGAGACGGCGGTGAACGCCTTCTTCTCGGCGGAGGCGTACGACTGCGGGCCCGCCCCGTCGCCGCGGAGCATCACCATGGTGTTGCCGTCGCGGTCGACGACCGCGACGGAGACCTTCTGGCCCTCCTTGGCGGCGGCGTCGAGGCTGGCCTGGGCCGCCTTGGTGGCGGCGGCGATCGTCAGGTGCGTCGACCCGACGAGGTCGCGGTCGGCGGCGTCGGCCTTGACCGGGGTCCTGGACCCGGCCGCGGGACCCGCGGCACTGGCGGCGACGGAGCCGATCGTTCCGACGGCGAGGACGGCCGCGGTGGCGGCGAGGAGCTTCTTGGCGTTGGTCATGACTCGATCCTCCGGCCGGGAACGGGTCCGGCGCTTCGGCCCGGCGGCTGCTCGTCCCGAGCGTGACGGCGGACCCCCGTGTCAGCCGATCGGTTGATGCGAGGGGGGCTCCGCCGGGTGAGGATGGGGGAGTATGCGCAGGTCGAGGAGGGTCGGATGCGACGCGAAGGGCCGACGGCCGAGGCCACCGCCCCCGGGGAGCGGTGGCTCGCGGTCGTCATGCGCGCGGCGTTCTTCCTGCTGCTCGGCGCCTCGCTGGTGCGGTTCCTGACGCGGCACCCCGGCGAGCCGCACACCCCGTGGATCATCGGGCTGTCCGCCGGTCTCGCCCTGCTCTACGCGCTCGGCCCCCCACCGCTCGCGTCCCCCGCGCCGCGCCGGCTCGGCTGGCTGGGGGCCGTGGTCGTCGTCTGGATGGTGCTGGTGGTCCTCGCGCCGAGCTTCGCCTGGTGCGCGGTGCCGCTGTTCTTCACCGGGCTGCGCACCCTGCCCCCGCGCGCGGCGCTCGCCCTCGTCGCCGTGCTCACGGCCTTCGTGGTCGCCGCCCAGCTGAAGCTCTCGACGGGCCGCTTCGACCCGAACCTGGTCCTCGCCCCGCCCGCCGTGGCGGCGATCGCGGCCGCCGTCTTCGTCCACATGCAACGCCAGGCCGACCGCCAGCGGGAGCTGATCGACGACCTGATCCGCACCCGGCGCGAACTCGCTGCCACCGAGCGCCGCGAAGGCACCCTCGCCGAACGCCAACGCCTGTCGATGGAGATCCACGACACCCTCGCCCAGGGCCTGTCCAGCCAGCGGATGCTGCTCCAGGCGGCCGACCGGGTGTGGACGGCCGAGCCCGGGACCGCGCTCCAGCACGTCCGCACGGCCGCCTCCATCGCCGAGCGGAACCTGGCCGAGGCCCGCCGGTTCGTCCACGACCTCGCCCCCGCCGACCTCGCCGGCGGCGACACCCTGGAACAGGCCCTGCAGGCCCTGGCCGCGCGGGAGTCGACGGAGTCCGGCGGCCTCGCGGTGCGCTGCCACGTCGAGGGGACGCCGGCCGTCCCGCTGCCCGGACGTGTCGCTTCCGCGCTGCTGCGCATCGCCCAGGGCGCGCTGGCGAACGTACGGGAGCACGCGGGCGCCACGACGGCCACGCTCACCCTCACCTGTCTGGACGACCAAGTGGTCCTCGACGTCGCCGACGACGGCACCGGCTTCGACGTACGGTCCGTGGCCGAGCCCGCACCGGGCACGCGGGGGCACGGGCTGCCCGCGATGCGCGCCCGGGCCCGTACGCTCGGCGGCACCCTGACCGTCGAATCGGCCCCGGGCGAGGGCACGGTCCTGTCCGCCGCGATCCCCCTGGACGTCCCGTCATGACCGGAACCGCCGTCCGTATCCTGCTCTGTGACGACCACGCGGTGGTACGCGCCGGGCTGCTCGCCCTGCTAGGCAGCGAACCCGACATCGAGGTGGCGGGGGAGGCGGGCACCGGTGAGGAGGCGGTGGCCATGGCCGCGCGCCTCCGGCCGGACGTGGTGCTGATGGACCTCCAGCTCGGCCCCGGCATCGACGGCGTGGAGGCCACCCGCCGCATCTCGGCCACCGGCGTCCACGTGCTCGTCCTCACCACCTACGACACGGACGCCGACATCGCCCGTGCCATCGCCGCGGGCGCCACCGGCTATCTGCTGAAGGCCGAGCGCCCCGAGGAGCTCTTCGCGGCGATCCGTGCCGCGGCCCAGGGCCGCAGCACGCTGTCCCCGCCCGTGGCCAGCCGCGTCATGAACCAGATGCGCGGCGCCGCCCGCCCCGCCCTGACCCCCCGCGAACTCGACATCCTCGCCCACCTGGCACAGGGCCTCGGGAACCGCGACATCGCCCGCGCGCTGTTCATCAGCCAGGCCACGGTCAAGACGCATCTGGGCCGGATCTACGAGAAGTTGGGCGTGGAGACGAGAGCGGGCGCGGTGGCGGTGGCCAAGGAACAGAGGCTGCTTTCCTGAGCGCCGGGCCCACGGATGGGTCTTCTGAGCGCCGGGCTCACGGATGGATTTCCTCAGCGCCGGGGTCACAGACGGCCTTCCTGAGCGCCGGGCTCACAGATGGGCGCTGATCACACCGCCGGCGCTGAGCACGATGTACACGCCGTTGGCGTCGAGCCCGGCGTCGTGCTCGTTCGCCTCCAGCGTGCCGTCCACGGAACCCTCCTTGCCGATGATCTCCGCGCGGTACCGGAGCTCGCCGGTCTTCGTCACCTTGGCCGTCCAGCCGCCCGCGAGCTCGAAGGTGCCCGGTCCGTTGTGGCCGCCGCCCATCCAGGAGTGGATCCGGCCGTCCGGCGTGAGCACGACGAACATGTCGTTGGCGTCGAGCCCGGCGTCGTGCTCGTTCGCCTCCAATGTGGCCAGGACCGAACCCTGGTGGACGATCTTGGCGAGGTAGTGCTGGGCACCGAGCTCGTGTATCTCGGCCTTGCTGCCGTCCGGCAGGGGCTCGGTGTGGACCGGGGACGCCGCCTTGGCCGTACCGGGGTGCGCGCTGCCGGACTGTTTGCTCGCAGTGCTCGCTTTGTTGCCGGCCTTGTCACCGGTGTTCGTCTTGGCCTCGGAGCCCGTCCTGGCACCGGAGCCCTGCGCTCCGGCTCCGGCGGTGGGGCCCGTGCCGCCGGCCTCGGTGGCGGCCACGCTCGTGTCCGCGCGGCCCGCCGCGGGCTTCGCGCCGGCGTCGGCCGAGCCGGAGCAGGCGGTCAGGGTGAGGGCGGCGGCCGCGACCAGAGTCGCGGCGGCGACGCGCAGGGTGCGGCGACGAGTGGTGCGGGCAGTGATGCTGGAGCTCATTTCGGATCCCCCCGGGGGCAGTTGGTGCTGTTCTCTCCTCGGTACGTCACCCACCCTGAACGGGCCCGCTATCGCGAGACTGCCGTTTCACTAACACCCGGCTGACATCTGGGGCGTGAGCCGTGGGCGCGGGCTGTTTCGAGCCTGTTCGTGCGCGCGCTTCTGCTCGATGTCGTAGCGACGGCGCAGTTCGGCGATCGCCGCCCGGTCGATGTGCGGCCCGGAGTTGAGGATCTCGAAGAGTTCTTCGAAATAGCCCTCGTGGTCGGGCGGCGGCGATGCCTGGAGGAGCATTCTGGTGGGCTCTCCGGTGGGGTTGGCGAACGCGCGCGGGCAGCCCGGCGGGACGATGATCGCGGTGCCGGCGGTGGCACGGACGTACTGCTTCCCCGTGGGCGACGCCCAGTCCCGCCAGTTGTGGCGGGTACGCGTGCGTGGCTCGAAGGCCAGGACGTCGAGCTCGCCCTCGAGGACGTAGCAGAACTCCTCGCTGCGGGTGTGCAGATGGGCGCCGACGTCGAATCCCGGGTGACGAGAACCTCGAAGTTGGAGGCCGCTCGCGAGTGCTCGCCGGTGACCTTGAAGGTCACCTGCTGCGCCGCGGATACCAGGGTGCGCCCCTGCCCCGGGGGCACGATCAAGCCGTCGGGGGCGGTGAGCAGCGTCATCGGGCGGAACCTTTCGGGGCGGGGTGCCGGCCTTGGCGAGGTGGGCGGCCCGGTGACGGCGAGGGGCAGGGGGACGGTGCGGCAGGCCCGCGGGCCCGTGCGGGAAGTCCGGACGGGCCCGCGGTGTCACTCTGTCAGTGTGGTGCCGCTCGGGAAAGACTCAGCCACGGCCTTGAGCGGTGAAGACGACGGTGTACTCGGACGCGCTGATGGGGGTCATGCTCGCCATCCCGACGGCTCCTTCGTAGCCGTTCGCACCGCCCGTGATCGCCTCGACGTACTTGGTCTTGCCGTCGGCCTTCGGAACGGCCCCGACAAGGACGATCTGAAGCCCCGTAACGCTTCCCGCGTTCCAGACCAGGACGTCGGTGCACACAGCCTTGTCCGCAGCGGTGCCCGTCGCCGAGGAGGAGGCGTGGGGACCGCACTGCCGGTTCACCGCGCCGACGACCGCGCCCGAATCCTCATCGTGGACCGTTGCCACCCCGGACTGCGCCGCGTGTGCGTTGCTGAACTTCCAGATCTGTGGAGCGATTTGAGCGGTTGGGACTGAGCTTGCGGGGGTGGAGGTCGCCAGCGTGCAGGCCGCCCCCATGGTGAGAGCGGCGAGCACCACGTTGGCGTGCCGACGCAGCCAGGCGAATCGAGGCAAGGGGGAACTCCCGGTGAACTGCCGGATCCATGTGTCCGGAGTGGATGGGGGTCTCTGATCTGCCGAGTGCGGACAGACGCCGCCAGTGTTACAGGCGGTGAACGAAGGCCGACCCCGCCGACGCCGCCTACTTCGACCAGCGGAAGACCGCCTACGAGACCAAGGACCTGGCGCCGTACGCCAAGCTCATATCGGAGATGAAGAGCAAGTACGCGGGCACCCCGATCGGCGCCTCGGAGTCCATCGTCACCCCGCTCTCCGAGGGGCTCGGGCTGAAGATGCTCACCCCCGAGACCTTCCTCGACGCGATGAGCGAGGGCACCGACCCCACGGCCAAGGACAAGGCCACCATCGACGACCAGATCAAGAACAAGCAGATCAAGGTCTACGTCTACAACTCCCAGAACTCCACCCCGGACGTGCAGGCCCAGGTCAAGGAGGCCACGGACGCGGGCATCCCCGTCGCCACCGTCACCGAGACCCTGGCCCCCGCCGACGCCACCTTCCAGCAGTGGCAGACCACCCAGCTCCAGGGCATCGAAGAGGCTCTGGCCAAGGCCACCGGGCGATGATCAGGGCCATGGACCCGGCAGTCCGGGCCGCCGAGGCCCTGCTCCCCGTCCCTCGGCGGGCACCCGAACCCGTGCTTGAGCTGCGCGACGCCGCCGTGCGTGTGGGCGGCCGAACCCTGTGGTCGGGGGTGAACCTCACTGTCGGAGCAGGGGAGTTCACTGCCGTCCTGGGCCCGAACGGCGTCGGCAAGTCCACCTTGGTCAAGGCGGTGCTCGGGGCGCAGCCCCTCGCCTCGGGCGAGGTGCGCGTCCTGGGGACCCGTCCCGGTCAGGCCGGCCGCCGCGTCGGCTGTCTTCCGCAGCGCCGCAGCTTCGACGCCTCGATGCGGATCCGTGGCATCGACGTGGTCCGCCTGGGACTGGACGGCGATCGCTGGGGCGTGCCGCTGCCCCTTCCCGGCCCGCGCCGCCGGGCCGCCCGCGAACGCGTCGCCGAGGTCGTCGAGTTGGTGGGTGCCGCCGCCTACGCGCATCGGCCCATCGGACAGTGCTCCGGCGGTGAACAGCAGCGGCTCCTCATCGCCCAGGCCCTCGTCCGCCGACCGCTACTGCTCCTGCTGGACGAGCCGTTGGACAGCCTCGACCTCTCCCACCAAGGAGGGGTGGCCGCGTTGATCGGACGCATCTGCCACCAGGAGGGCGTGGCCGTGGTGATGGTGGCCCACGACGTGAATCCGATACTGCACCACCTCGACCAGGTCGTGTACCTCGCCGAGGGCGGTTCCGTCGCCGGTGCCCCACAGGAAGTGATCACTTCCGGAACCCTGACGGGACTGTACGGCGCGCCGGTCGAGGTGTTGCGGGCGTCCGACGGGCGGCTGGTCGTGGTCGGGCGGCCCGAGTCCACCGGGGGCGGCCATGGTGCCGGCTGACCCGCTCCGGTCGTGGAACCTCGTGGGTGACGTCCGGCAGATGTGGTCGTACCCGTTCATGGTCAACGCCTTCCGCGCGGGCGCGATCGTGGCCGTGGTCTCCGCGGTCGTCGGGTGGTTCGTGGTGCTGCGGCGCCAGACGTTCGCCGCGCACACCGTCTCCGTCGTGGCGTTCCCGGGAGCCGCCGGGGCCGTGTTCCTCGGAGTCGGCGCGGTCTCCGGCTACTTCACGCTCTGCCTCGCCGCCGCCCTGGTCATCGCGGCCCTGCGCGGCAGCGGCGACCGTGAGGAGTCCGCGCTGACCGGAACCGTGCAGGCCTTCCTCCTCGCCTGCGGGTACCTCTTCACCGCCCTCTACAAGGGACTGCTGGAGGGACCGCAGACGATCCTCTTCGGCACGTTCCTCGGCATCACCGCCACCCAGGTGACCGTCCTGCTCGGCGTGGGCATCGCCGTGCTCGCGGCGCTGGCGCTCATCGGCCGGCCGCTGCTGTTCGCCTCCGTCGACCCGCAGGTGGCCGCCGGGCGCGGCGTCCCGGTGCGGGCGCTGTCCGTCGCGTTCCTCGTGCTGCTCGGGGCGGCGACCGCCGAGGCGAGCCAGATCACGGGGGCGCTGCTGGTCTTCGCTCTGATGGTGATACCCGCCGCCACCGCGCAGACCCTCACCGCCCGTCCGGCGGCGAGTCTGCTGCTGGCCGTGGTGCTGGCCCTCACGGCCACCTGGGCGGGGCTGATCGCCGCGTACTACTCGCCTTATCCGCTGGGGTTCTTCGTGACCTCGTTCGCCTTTGCCGGATACGTCATCGCCCTGGGGCTGCGCGTGCTGCGCGCGGCCCTGCCGGGCCGGCCGGTCGGGGAGGTCGCCGGATGACCGTCCTGTCGGCGGCTTCGCCGCTGTCCCAGCCGTTCTTCCAACACGCCGTCCTCGCGGGCACGTTGATCGCGGCCGCGTGCGGCATGGTCGGCTACTTCCTCGTGCTGCGCGCTCAGGTCTTCACCGCGGACGCGCTCAGCCACGTCGCGTTCACCGGCGCCATGGCCGCCCTCGCCATCGGCTACGACCTGCGGCTGGGGCTGTTCGCCGCGACCATCGCCGTCGCGCTGCTCTTCGGCACGCTCGGCCGCCGGGCCCGCCCGGACGACGTCGTCATAGGGAGCGTCTTCTCCTGGGTGCTCGGCCTGGGCGCGTTCTTCGTCACCCTGTACACCACTTCCCGCAGCACGGCCGACGGCACCGCGGGCGTCAGCGTCCTGTTCGGCTCGGTCTTCGGCATCTCCGAGGCTCACGCGGCGACTTCCGCGCTGCTGGCCGCGGTTGTCTGCCTGGTGATGCTGATCGCTGCCCGCCCGCTGCTGTTCGCCACGGTGGACGAAGCCGTGGCCGCGGCCCGTGGTGTCCCGGTACGGCTGCTCGGTTACGGCTTCCTCGCCGTGGCCGGGGCCAGCGCCGCCGAGGCCACCCAGGCGGTCGGCTCCCTGCTGCTGCTCGGCCTGCTCGCCGCCCCCGCCGGGGCCGCGATCCGGCTGACCGACCGCCCGTACCGGGCGCTCGCCCTCTCCGTGGGCCTGGGGGTGACGGAGATGTGGGCGGGATTGTTCGCCTCGTACGCGGTGCCGCGAATGCCGCCGAGCTTCGCCATCATGGCCACTGCCACCGCCGTCTACGCCGCCACCTTCCTCATACGGCGCCCTGTTCCGCGTAATCGCTGAGGCTCGGGCGGAGGAGGCACCGCGATGACAGACGACCGACCGCAGGCCACTGAGCACGATGTCGCGCTGATCGGCCGCGCCACACAGCAGCGCGCCATGGTGCTGGGAGCCCTTGTCGTGGTGGAGGGCTTCATCAGCGCCCAGGCCCTGCACAGGCGGCTGGTGGCCGACGGCTCGCCCGTCGGCCTCTCCACGGTCTACCGCACTCTGACCGCGCTGGTCGAGGCCGGCCGCGCGGACGTCGTCCGCGCAGCCGACGGCGAGCGGCTCTTCCGCCACCGCCCCGGCCCCGACCACCGCCACTACCTGATCTGCACCGAGTGCGGACTCAGCCTGCCCGTCGAATCCGGCCCTGTGGAGAGATGGGCGGCCCGGATCGCCCGGACCTCGGGATTCGCCGACGTCCGGCACGCCGTCGAGCTCTCCGGCGTCTGCCCGGACTGCGATCGAAAAGCGGATCAGACGGCAGATCAGGCACAGGGACCCTGAAGGTCAGTGGTCGTCCCAGTGTCCGTCGTGCTGGGCGTGACGGTGTCCGTCGTGGACGTAGTCCACGTGGTCGCCGTGCGGCACGGCGACGTGCCCGCAGCCCGGCCGGTGCTGGTGGGTGTGGTCCTGGTGCACGGTGTGGCCGGCCTGCTCGCACTCGTCGGTGTGGTCCTCGTGGACGCGGTGCAGGTGCCCGTCGTGGACGTAGTCGACGTGGTCGCTGTGCGGTACGGCGACGTGGCCGCACCCCACACCGTGCTGATGGGTGTGGGGTGCGTGAGAAGTGTGAGTGCTGGTCAGCATGGCGAAGCCTTCCTTGCTCCCCCGTGATCGGATCCTTCCGACGGGAGAGCCTGCTCTTCCAGTGTCGACCGCGCCGGGGATTCACGAAAGTCGTCGGAGGTCGGCCGGAAACGCTCCGCGCCGCAGAAGACGACTCGGGCATCAAGGGGCCGCCGTCTCGGCGCGGTCCGCCGACGTGAATCCGGCGAGAGGGGGCTGGTCCTCTCTTCTCGCGGTCACTATCCGCGTCCGCCCCCTTGCGGTCAGGAACCGGCCGGGAGTTCGCTCGGATGGAAGGTTGCGCAATCGAAGAAGGAGTGATGACCGTGACCGTTCACACGCCGGCTCCGACATGCAGTGCGGGCTGCACCTGCGGTCCTGGCTGCGCCTGCGGATGCCAGTCCGGCGGCCCGTGCCAGTGCGGCGGTTAGCGGGCACCGCCCGCTGTGCCGAGGGGCCACAACGAGACAGATACCGGCACCCGTTCGCCGAGTGCCGTCCCGTCGGATCGACCCCGGCGGGACGGCTGACATCCGGCTTCGTCTCTGAGCGCTCAGGCGTGGACTGCCTGCGGCCCGTGATCGCGCTCGCATGCGGCGTCGTCCAGACCGTGGACGTCCCAGGCGGGGAAGGGATCGGACCATGACATCCCTGACTCCTCCGGCCGTACGAGACAGTCGGTCAACGCCCGGTGCAGCGCCTCCGGACGCAACTCCGTACCGATGAAGGCGAGCTCCTGGCCCTCCGGTCCGTCGTCCTCGCGGGTGCCGGCGGGCTCGAAGCGGGCCACGGCTCCGGCCTGCGACCACAACCCCGTCACCCGGTCCCGCCCGGCCAGCCGGAAGAATCCCTTGGAACGCAGGACGTGGCCGTAGGCCCCGGAGTCGAGTCCTTCGGTGACGAACGCCCACAGCCGCTCGGGATGGAAGGCCCGTCCGGCGCGGAAGACCGTCGAGGAAATGCCGTACTCCTCGGTCTCGGGGGTGTGGTCGCCGTTGAGTTCCCTGACCCAGCCGGGTGCCTGCTGGGCGCGGTCCAGGTCGAAGAGGCCGGTGCCGAGGATCGCCGACGGGTCCACCCGGCCGTGCTCGGCCGGCACGACGCGGGCGGCCGGATTGAGGCGGGTGAGCGCTGCCCGCAGCCGGTCGGCATCCGCCTCGGTGACCAGGTCGAGCTTGTTGACCACGATGACGTCGGCGAACTCGACCTGGTCCATGAGGAGGTCGCTCACCGTCCGCTCGTCGTCCTCGTACTGGTCGAGGCCGCGCTCCGCCAGGCCGTCGCCGCCCGAGAGTCCGGGGAGGAAATTCGCGGCGTCGACGACGGTGACCATGGTGTCGAGCCGGGCGAGGTCGCCGAGCGTCGCACCGTCGTCCCGGGGGAAGGCGAAGGTGGCGGCGACGGGCATCGGTTCGGAGATTCCGCTCGACTCGATGAGCAGGTGGTCGAAGCGGCCTTCGCGGGCCAGCCGGTCCACTTCCTCCAGGAGATCGTCCCGCAGGGTGCAGCAGATGCAGCCGTTGGTCATCTCGACCAGGCGCTCCTCGGTCCGCGACAACGCGCCCTCTCCGCCCCGCACCAGCGCGGCGTCGATGTTGATCTCGCTCATGTCGTTGACGATCACGGCGACGCGCAGCCCGTCGCGATTGGCGAGGACGTGGTTGAGCAGGGTCGTCTTACCCGCCCCCAGGAAGCCGGAGAGGACGGTCACCGGGAGTCGGTGATCAGTCATGGCCGTCAGCCCTCCGGGTGCAGCAGCCCGCGCTCGTACGCCTTGACCAGGCGCTGCGGCACCAGATGCACGGTGCCGTCCACGGTGATCGGGACCAACCGGGGAGTGCTCGCCTTCCACTGGGCGCGGCGGTGGCGGGTGTTGGAGCGGGACATCTTCCGCTTGGGCACGGCCATGGGAACGGGACCTCCGTCGTCGGTGCGTGCCGTCACGCTACATGAAAACGGAAACCGTTACCAAGAAGGGGAGGGGCTTTGGGCGGCTGCTGACGGCAACTGCAACCAAAACTGCAACCACGAACGCAGAAGACCCCGGCCGGTTTCCCGGTCGGGGTCTTCTGAAGTGCCCGGTGAGGCACTGTGCGGAGGATACGAGATTCGAACTCGTGAGGGGTTGCCCCCAACACGCTTTCCAAGCGTGCGCCCTAGGCCTCTAGGCGAATCCTCCGCCGCAAACAATACAAGACGTGGAGGGGTGCTCGCGAACACGTTCTGCCGAGGTGGGGGTGAGGTGGGGGAGGGGGCACGAGCAGGGGTGGGGATCGGCTAGGCTGGGGGCAAGCCCCTCACGTGGCGCTAACTCACCGAACTCCCCCAGGGCCGGAAGGCAGCAAGGGTAAGTGGGCTCTGGCGGGTGCGTGGGGGGCCCTTGCGTTTCCCGGGGGCCTGTCCGGGGCGGGCGGTCCCTGTGATCGAGACCACTTGTCAGTGGGGCCCGATATCGTCGTGGGTGTGTCGTCCCTCGCGCTATACCGCCGCTACCGCCCCGAGTCCTTCGCCGAGGTCATCGGGCAGGAGCATGTCACCACCCCGTTGCAGCAGGCGCTGCGGAACAACAGGGTCAATCACGCATATCTGTTCAGCGGGCCGCGCGGCTGTGGCAAGACGACCAGCGCGCGCATCCTCGCCCGCTGTCTGAACTGCGAGCAGGGCCCCACGCCCACGCCCTGCGGTGAGTGCCAGTCCTGTCAGGACCTCGCACGCAACGGCAGAGGCTCGATCGACGTGATCGAGATCGACGCCGCCTCCCACGGTGGTGTGGACGACGCCCGTGAGCTGCGGGAGAAGGCGTTCTTCGGCCCCGCCTCCAGCCGGTACAAGATCTACATCATCGACGAGGCCCACATGGTCACCTCGGCGGGCTTCAACGCCCTGCTGAAGGTGGTGGAGGAGCCTCCGGAGCACCTGAAGTTCATCTTCGCGACCACGGAGCCCGAGAAGGTCATCGGGACGATCCGGTCGCGTACGCACCACTATCCGTTCCGCCTCGTGCCCCCGGGCACGCTGCGCGAGTATCTCGGCGAGGTGTGCGGCCGGGAGGAGATCCCCGTCGAGGACGGCGTGCTGCCGCTGGTCGTCCGGGCGGGTGCGGGGTCCGTGCGTGACTCGATGTCCGTGATGGACCAGCTCCTCGCCGGCGCCGCCGAGGACGGTGTGACATACGCCATGGCGACGTCCCTCCTCGGTTATACGGAGGGCTCGCTGCTCGACTCCGTCATCGACGCCTTCGCCGCGGGCGACGGCGCCGCGGCGTTCGAGGTCGTCGACCGCGTCGTCGAGGGGGGCAACGACCCCCGCCGCTTCGTCGCCGACCTGCTGGAGCGGCTGCGTGACCTGGTGATCCTCGCCGCGGTGCCCGATGCCACCGAGAAGGGGCTCATCGACGCCCCGGCGGATGTCGTGGAGCGCATGCAGGCGCAGGCCTCCGTCTTCGGCGCCGCGGAGCTCAGCCGCGCCGCCGACCTGGTCAACGAGGGTCTGACGGAGATGCGCGGCGCGACCTCGCCGCGGCTCCAGCTGGAGCTGATCTGCGCGCGCGTGCTGCTCCCCGCGGCGTACGAGGACGAGCGCTCGGTGCGGGCCCGGCTCGACAAGCTGGAGCGCGGGGCGCTCGCTGGCGGCTTCACGGGCGGGGGCGCCCCCGCGGGGTACGTCCCCGGGCCCGAGGCCCACGGCGGGGCGCCCGTCCCGGGGCTCTCCGGGCCCGCGGCCGCGCGCGCGGCCGTCTCCGGAGGCGCTCCTGTGGCCCCCGCGGCCCCCGCGACCCCTGTGGCGACCGTGCCCCCTGCGGCTCCCCCAGCCGTAGCCCCGGCCGCAGCCCCACCCGTCGCCCCGCCCGCGGCCCCGGCCCCCGCCCAGCCCGCCCCCACCGCCGCTCAGCCGAGCGCACCGGCCGGAGCCTGGCCCTCCGCGGCCGCGCCCGGTTCCGCGCCTCAGCAGCAGACGGCTCCGGCCCCCGCCGCGCGGGCCGCGGGCGCCTGGCCCTCGGCCGCCGCTCCCGGCCAGGGAAGCGGCGGCGCGCAGCCCGCCGCCGGCGCGTGGCCGTCCGCCGCCGCGCCCGGTCAGGGGGCCGCCGCGCCCGCCCCGGCGTCGTACGGCGGCCCGCAGCAGGCCGCCCCGCAGGCGCAGCCCTCCGGGGACGCGAGCCAGGTGCGGCAGATGTGGCCGCAGATCCTGGAGGCGGTCAAGAACCGCCGCCGTTTCACGTGGATCGTGCTCAGCCAGAACGCGGACGTCGTCGGCTTCGACGGCACCACCCTCCAGATCGGCTTCGCGAACGCCGGCGCGCGGGACAGCTTCGCCAACAGCGGCAGTGAAGAGGTCCTGCGGCAGGCGATCACCGACGCGCTCAACGTGCAGTGGAAGGTCGAGCTCGTCGTCTCGCCCGGCGGTGGCGGGGGCGGGGGCGCTCCGGTCGTGAATTACGCGGGTACGCACGGTTCCGGCGGCGGCCAGGGCGCGCCCGCGCCCGCGCCCCCGGCGGCGCCGAGCTTCGCGGCGCGGCCCCCGCAGGCCCCCACGGCGCCGCCCGCGCAGGAGCAGCGCCAGGGCCCGCCCCCCGCGGCACCGGTCCACCGGGAGCCGGAGCCCCCGCCGGTCGCGCCGGAGGACGACATGCCGGAGGAGGACGACCCGGATCTGGTCGACTCCGCGCTGACCGGCCACGATCTGATCGTCCGCGAGCTGGGCGCGACGGTGATCGAGGAGATCGCCAACGAGTAGGTACGGGCGGCGCGGCGCCCCCGTGGTTCCGGCCCCGGGGGCGCGCGGCAGGCCCGCTCACGCCCCGCCCGCGGTCAAGCAGCGGATCGAACAGGATGCGCTGCCGTAGACCATAGGGCGCAGCCGACGGCGAACACGTAGGCTCGGGCTACCGAAGGTTTGACGTCGACAGCCAGGAGCGAAACCGTGATCCCCGGTGGTGGCCAGCCCAACATGCAGCAGCTGCTCCAGCAGGCCCAGAAAATGCAGCAGGACCTCGCCGCGGCCCAGGAAGAGCTCGCGCGCACGCCCGTCGAGGGCACCGCGGGCGGCGGTCTCGTGAAGGCCACGGTCACCGGCGCCGGTGAGCTCCAGAGCCTGGTCATCGACCCCAAGGCCGTGGACCCCGAGGCCGGGACCGCCGAGGAGAACGCCGAGACGCTCGCCGATCTCGTCGTCGCCGCCGTCCGTGACGCCAACGCGGCCGCGCAGCAGCTCCAGCAGCAGAAGCTCGGCCCGCTGACCGCCGGTCTGGGCGGTGGCCTGCCCGGCCTGCCGTTCTAGCACCGGCCCGAAACCGAGCCGGAACCGCTCCGGAGCCGGCTCGGAACCGGCCCGGGACCGTACGACAACCGCAGAAGCAGAAGGAGTGTTCGATCCGTGTACGAAGGCGTGGTCCAGGACCTCATCGACGAGCTGGGCAGGCTGCCCGGTGTCGGTCCCAAGAGCGCGCAGCGGATCGCCTTCCACATCCTCCAGGCCGAGCCCGCCGACGTCCGCCGGCTCGCGCACGCCCTGACCGAGGTCAAGGCGAAGGTCCGCTTCTGCGCCGTCTGCGGCAACGTCGCCCAGGAGGAGCGGTGCCGGGTCTGTCAGGACCCGCGCCGCGACCCCGCGGTGATCTGTGTCGTGGAGGAGTCCAAGGATGTCGTCGCGATCGAGCGGACCCGTGAGTTCCGCGGTCGCTATCACGTGCTCGGCGGGGCCATCAGCCCCATCGAGGGCGTCGGCCCCGATGACCTGCGCATCCGTGAGCTGCTCGCGCGGCTCGCGGACGGCAGCGTCACCGAGCTGATTCTCGCCACGGACCCCAACCTGGAGGGGGAGGCCACCGCCACGTACCTCGCGCGCATGGTGAAGCCCATGGGTTTGAAGGTCACGCGGCTGGCCAGTGGTCTGCCTGTGGGTGGCGATCTCGAATACGCCGACGAGGTCACGCTCGGGCGTGCCTTCGAAGGGAGACGACTTCTCGATGTCTGACGCAACGCTGCATGACGCCAAGCGCGATCCCGACGATTTCGCCGTCCAGATCGCGGATTCGATCGAGAGCTTCATCGTCGCCGTGACCGAGGTGTCGCGCGGTGACGAGCCGGACAGCGCCGTGCCCTTCCTGCTGCTGGAGGTCTCCCAGCTCCTCCTCACCGGCGGCCGGCTCGGCGCGCACGAGGACTTCTTCCCCGACGAGCGCTACGAGCCGGACGTCGGCCCGGAGCCGGACGTGGACGAGCTGCGCGAGCGGTTCGCCCGGCTGCTGGACCCCGTGGACGTCTACTCCGAGGTCTTCGACCCGTACGTCCCGCGCAGCGCGCCCGTCGGCTGCCGGATCTCCGACGACCTCGCCGACGTCATCACCGACCTGCGGCACGGCATGGCCCACTACCGCGACGGCCGCGTGAGCGAGGCGCTGTGGTGGTGGCAGTTCTCCTACCTCTCCAACTGGGGTCCGACGGCCTCCGCCTCTCTCCGGGCGCTGCAGTCGCTGGTCGCGCATGTGCGCCTGGACCAGCCGCTGGACGAGCTGGACGGGCTGGACACGGACGCGGCGGCCACCGAGGAGCAGCTGGCCGAGGAGGCGGGGCGCGTGATGGCGGCGGAGATAGGGGGCCCGCTGGGGCTGCACCGCGCCTGAGGTGCCGGGATCCGGCCACCGCGCCTGAGGCGCCCGGCTTCCGGTGCTCAGCCGCCGGACGGTACGGGCGCGCTCACCTCGTCCGGCAGCTTGCGGTCGCGGCGGAGCGTGAGGACGGCGTGGACCAGCAGGGGCACGGTGGCCACGCCCGTGATCAGCAGGGGTTTCCACACGCCGTGGACGTACCACGGTGACGCGGCGCCCAGCAGGGCGGCGAGGAGCGCGGCCGCCGACGGGACCGCGAGCTGCCGGGGCGAGGGCCGCGGGGAGTCCGTGGAGCGCCGGCCGAAGCAGTAGGCCGCCCACAGGGAGCCCGCGGCCGTGGGCAGCAGCGCCAGGGCGAGTGCGTACGGCAGGCGGTAGCCGTTCCGCGGGTTGTCGTGCGTGGTCTCCCGCAGGTTGTGGAAGTCGATGTAGCGGCTCTTCTGGTGCCAGTAGGTGACGGTCACGCGGTCGCCGGGCTGGACCTTGTGGAAGACGCGGGGCCGTCCGGCCATCCGGATGCGGTGATCGGTGCCGTCGTCCTGGGTGACCGAGAGCCACCACTGCGTCGACCTGCCGGAGGTGACCGTCTCGGTCCCGTCCACGGTGGCCGTCCTGGGCCGCAGGCACTTCTTCGACACCGCGTCGGCCCGGCAGGCGGCGGCGGCCCGGAAGTGCCGCTCCTCGGCCCGCGCGCCGGGCACGGTGACCAGCAGCAGATAGGCCGAGGCGATCGCGCAGACCGCGCCGGCCACCGCCGCGACCAGGGTCGACCGCCGCCCCGTGCGGGCCCTCGCGGGGGCGGGCGGGCGCTCGGCACTCACCGCGGGCCCCGCAGCATGCGCATGTTCCGCAGGGCGGAGCAGAAGTGCTTGATCATCATGCGGACATTTTCCCCCGGCCCTTTTGTGGATCACCGGTCGCCCCGGCCCCGGGGCGCGGGGGCGGCGCGGGGCTGCGGCGGGACTGCGCGGTCCAGGCCCGGGCGGCGGCAGGGGTGTGAGCTGGGTTACCTTCGAGCGTGGGAGCGGACGCGGCGGGCAGAGGGACCGGCGAGAGCGAAACCGTCTCAGCATGCGGTATCCGCATGGCCGAAAGCAGTCGCTCGTTAGACTGAGCCGACCGCATTACACATAGCTGCGAGGAGCGCACGTGGGCCTTGTCGTGCAGAAGTACGGAGGCTCCTCCGTTGCCGATGCCGAGGGCATCAAGCGGGTTGCCAAGCGAATCGTGGAAGCCAAGAAGAACGGCAACCGTGTGGTTGTCGTGGTTTCCGCGATGGGTGACACGACGGACGAGTTGATCGATCTCGCCGGGCAGGTTTCCCCGATCCCTGCCGGGCGTGAGTTCGACATGCTGCTGACCGCCGGGGAGCGCATCTCCATGGCGCTGCTGGCGATGGCGATCAAAAACCTCGGTCACGAGGCGCAGTCGTTCACCGGTAGCCAGGCCGGGGTCATCACCGACTCGGTCCACAACAAAGCGCGCATCATCGATGTCACGCCGGGGCGGATCCAGCAGTCCGTCGACGCGGGCAACATCGCGATCGTGGCGGGCTTCCAGGGTGTGTCCCAGGACAAGAAGGACATCACGACCCTGGGGCGGGGTGGCAGCGACACCACCGCCGTGGCGCTGGCCGCCGCGCTGAACGCCGAGGTGTGCGAGATCTACACCGATGTGGACGGTGTCTTCACCGCGGACCCGCGGGTCGTGAAGAAGGCCCGGAAGATCGAGTGGATCTCGTTCGAGGACATGCTGGAGCTGGCGAGCTCCGGGTCCAAGGTGCTGCTGCACCGCTGCGTCGAGTACGCACGCCGTTACAACATCCCGATCCACGTGCGCTCGTCCTTCTCGGGGCTCCAGGGCACCTGGGTCAGCAACGAACCGCGAGGGGACCAGCCGATGGAGCAGGCGATCATTTCGGGTGTTGCCCACGACACCTCCGAGGCCAAGGTCACGGTCGTCGGGGTGCCGGACAAGCCGGGCGAGGCTGCGACGATCTTCCGGGCGATCGCGGATGCCGAGATCAACATCGACATGGTCGTGCAGAACGTCTCGGCGGCGTCCACGGGTCTGACCGACATCTCCTTCACCCTGCCGAAGACGGAGGGCCGCAAGGCGATCGAGGCGCTGGAGCGGACGAAGGACCGGGTCGGTTTCGACTCGCTGCGCTACGACGACCAGATCGCCAAGATCTCGCTGGTCGGCGCGGGGATGAAGACGAACCCGGGCGTCACCGCGACGTTCTTCGAGTCGCTGTCGAACGCGGGGGTGAACATCGAGCTCATCTCGACCTCCGAGATCCGCATCTCGGTGGTCACGCGTGCCGACGACGTGAACGAGGCCGTGCGCGCCGTGCACACCGCCTTCGGCCTGGACACCGAGAGCGACGAGGCCGTCGTCTACGGAGGCACCGGTCGATGACCGGCACCGGCTCTGCGGCCCGTGTCCCCTCGGGGGGTACGGGCCGTAGGCCGACCCTCGCCGTCGTCGGCGCCACGGGCGCCGTCGGGACGGTGCTGCTGGGCATCCTGTCGCAGCGCGCGGACGTGTGGGGCGAGGTCCGCCTCGTCGCGTCCGCCCGCTCGGCGGGCCGGAAGCTGACCGTCCGGGGCGAGGAGACCGAGGTCCTCGCGCTGAGCGAGGAGGCGTTCGAGGGCGTCGACGTCGCGATGTTCGACGTGCCGGACGAGGTGGCCGCGCAGTGGGCGCCGGTGGCCGTGGCCAAGGGCGCGGTCGTCGTGGACAACTCCGGGGCCTTCCGCATGGACCCGGACGTGCCCCTGGTGGTGCCCGAGGTCAACGCGCACGCGGTGCGCCTGCGGCCGCGCGGGATCATCTCCAACCCCAACTGCACCACGTTGTCGATGATCGTGGCGATGGGCGCGCTGCACGCCGAGTTCGGGCTGAGCGAGCTGATCGTCTCCTCGTACCAGGCGGCCTCGGGCGCGGGGCAGGCGGGCGTGGAGGCGCTGCGGGCCCAGCTGGCCGCGGTCGCGGGCACGGATCTCGGCGGGAAGCCGGGCGATGTGCGGCGCGCGGTCGGTGACGACCTGGGGCCGTTCCCGGCTCCGCTGGCGCTGAACGTGGTGCCCTGGGCGGGTTCCCTGCGGGAGGCCGGCTGGTCGTCCGAGGAGCTGAAGGTCCGCGACGAGTCGCGGAAGATCCTGGGGCTGCCGGACCTGCGGGTCAGCGCGACCTGTGTGCGCGTACCGGTGCTCACCACGCACTCGCTGGCCGTGCACGCGCGTTTCGAGAGGGACGTGACCGTGGAGCAGGCGCACGAGATCCTGGCCAACGCGCCGGGCGTGGTGCTTGTCGACGACCCGGCCGAGGGGGAGTTCCCCACCCCCGCGGACGCGGTGGGCACGGATCCGACCTGGGTGGGCCGCGTGCGGCGCTCGCTGGACGACCCGAAGGCCCTGGAGCTGTTCGTCTGCGGTGACAACCTGCGCAAGGGGGCCGCGCTCAACACCGCTCAGATCGCGGAGGTCGTGGCGGCCGAGCTGAACGCCCCCTGATCCGGAGGATTCGTGAAGGTCCTGTGATCAAGTCGTTGGTCCAGACCTCTTGAGCTGGGCAGATGGTGTGTTCGACTATTCACACCCTGTCCGACGGTGTGGCCACGGCCCCGCACCGCAACCGCCGGCGGGGCGGGGAGCGTCTTTGATGCCGTCTCTCGGGGTGGCACCAAAATCGGGGCATCGAGGAAGAGCTGGTACGCATGAGGGCATATGACGCATCGTCGAGCGGTGTTCCGTCGGACGGGCTGCCTCACGCGTACAACCCTGACGGGGGGAAGCGTGTCCAACAGGCGTGGCAGAGGTCATCAGCATCGCAACCGCCCCGCGGCGCAGCAGTGCAGTGCGTCCGCGTCCGCGCACGCCGGGCGGTATGCCGGTGATCGCTCCCTGGCCGGCCACCCCGACCACCACCCAGCTGCCGCCCCAGCGTGGGGACGCTGACGAGGCGATGGCAGCGGGCACCACAGTCGACCACCTCACCGAGACCTACCGCGCCCATTACCGGTCGCTGCTCGGCCTGGCGGCACTGCTCCTCGACGACACCGCGTCCTGTGAGGACGTGGTGCAGGAGGCGTTCATCCGGGTGCACTCCGCGCGCAACCGCGTCCGGGAGCCGGAGAAGACCCTCGCCTATTTGAGGCAGACTGTCGTCAATCTGTCCCGATCAGCGCTCCGCCGCCGCATCCTCGGGCTGAAGCTGCTCTCCAAGCCGATGCCCGACATGGCGAGCGCCGAAGAGGGTGCGTACGAACAGCTGGAGCGAGACCAATTGATCACCGCGATGCGCGGACTGCAGCGCCGCCAGCGTGAGGTGCTCGTCCTCCGCTATTTCGCCGACATGACCGAGGCCCAGGTCGCCGAGACCCTGGGCCTCTCGCTCGGATCGGTCAAGGCCTACGGCTCCCGGGGCATCGCGGCCCTCCGTGTCGCCATGGAGGCTCCGGCATGAACGAGCAGTTTCCCGGCGGCCCCCCGCGCGGCGAGGGCCCGGCCGACGGCGGTCCGGGCGAGGGCCGGAGCGGGTGGCCGACGGTCCCCGGACCGTCCGAGCGCGAGTCGACGGGCCCGGCCGGGGTGCCCGGACCCGAGTCCCCCGAGTCCCCTGAGTCGCTCGACGAACAGGCCCTGCGGCGGCTGCTGCGCGGCGCGGTGGACGAGATCGAGCCCTCCGCCGACGCGCTGGAGCAGCTGCGCCGTGCCGTGCCCGCCCGGCGTACGCGCCGCCGCCAGGCGCTCGTCGGTGTCGCGGCCGCGGTGATCCTCGGTGGCACGGCCCTGCCCGCGCTCCTGCACGTCGCCGGCACCGGCATCGCCACCGACGAACGGCATGCCAACACCGCCAGCGCGCAGAACGCCCAGCAGGAGAGCGACGAGGGCCTGAGCGACGGCGTCGCCGAGGGCGGCGGGAGTCCGCGGCCGGACGCCCCCGCGGGCAAGGACCGGCGGACGGACGACGGCCGCAAGCCCGAGGGCGACAAGCCGGACAACGAGATCAAGCCGTCCGGCTCCCCGGGCGGCACCGTCCCCGACCCCGCGAACACCTTCGCCGCGGTCTCGCCCACGTGCGACCGCGATCAGCTGGGCAAGGGCTCCGGCACGGTCGGCGCCGCCGACAAGGACGGCCGGGTCTACGGCGCCTTCCGCGTCGTCAACGTCTCCCACTCCGTCTGTACGGTGGCGGGGCCGGGCACGGTCGCCGCCAGCGCGCGCGGCAGCGCGGACAGCGCGCGCGTCTCCGTCGTGGACCACACGCCGGGCGACGCCGCGACCGGGCTGCCCAACCCGACCGCGGAGCCCAGCGAGGTCATCCTCCAGCCCGGCCAGGCGTACGAGGTGAAGTTCGCCTGGATCCCGGCCTCCGACGGCGGCCCCAGCGGCTGCGCGAAGAACACGGGCGGGGCCACGCCCACCCCGGGGGGCAGCGCGGCGCCCTCGTCGTCGGCGGGCGCGTCCGCCGAGGGGAACAAGCCCTCGGTCTCCGACCCGCCTCCGCCGCCGCCCCCGCCGAGCGTGGTGCTCAGCCACACGCCGGACGTCGGCGAACCGGCGATAGCGGACACGAAGATCAACGAGGCCTGCGCGGGCACGGTCTACCGCACCGGCCCCCTGGCCACGGCGCCGTAGCGGGGGCTCGTGCCCGGCCCGGGATCCGGGGGTGCTGGCCGGGAGCGGGCGGCCTGCCCGTACCGTGGGGGTGTGTATCGGTTCCTGCTGACTTCCCGCTGGTGGGGGATCAACGCCTTCGCCGTGCTGTCCATCCCCTTCTGCCTCTTCATGGGCAGCTGGCAGCTCGGCCGCTTCGAATCCCGTGTCGACTCGCACCGCGCGGCGCAGACGCAGGCCGACGACGCCCGATCCGCGTCGGCCGAGCCACTGGCCGACCTGCTGCCGGTCAGCACCGTGACCTCCGGCCGCCGGGCCGTCGCCAGCGGCCGCTACGACACCGGGCACCAGCTGCTCGTCCCCGACCGGGACCTGAACGAGCGCAAGGGCTTCTACGTCCTCACCCTGCTGCGCACCGACGGCGGCAAGGCCCTGCCCGTCGTCCGCGGCTGGCTGCCCGGTGACCCGGACTCCGGGTCGGACGCCGCCGCCGTCCCCGCCCCGCCGGCCGGCCACGTCACCGTCACCGGCGCCCTCCAGTCCGCGGAGACCCCCGGTTCCAAGGGCGTGGGGGTCGGCAGCGGCCTGCCCAAGGGGCAGGTGGGCATCATCAGCGCGGCCACGCTGGTCAACCTCGTGCCGTACGAGGTCTACGACGCGTGGATCACGGCGCCCGAGGCCCAGGGAGCGATGACGCCCGTGCCCGCGGCCGCCGCGCCCGGCAGCGGTCTGGACCTCAAGTCCTTCCAGAACCTCGGCTACACCGGTGAGTGGTTCGTCTTCGCCGGCTTCGTCGTCTTCATGTGGTTCCGGCTCTTCCGCCGTGAGGCGGAGGCCGCGCGGGACCTCGCGCGCGGCATCGCCCCGGACGAGCCCGCGGGACCGGCCGGACCGTCCGGCCCCACAGGCGGCGACGGCCCTACGCCTCCGAGCGGTCCGGACGGCGGCCCAGGTGACGCTCCGCAAAAGCGATCTCCAGCCGGAGCTGCTTGACCCGCTCCTCCACCACCAGCGAGCCGTGGCCCGCGTCGTAGCGGTAGACCTCCAAGGGGTGGGAGCGCTCCTTCAGCCGGTCGACGTAGTTCTCGATCTGCCGGATCGGGCAGCGCGGGTCGTTCATGCCGGCCGAGATGTAGACCGGCGCGCGCACCTCGTCGACGTACGTCAGCGGTGACGACGCCGCATAGCGCTCCGGCACCTCTTCCGGGGTGCCGCCCAGCAGCGTGCGGTCCAGGGCCTTCAGCGCCTCCATCTCGTCGTGATAGGCCGTCACATAGTCGGCGACGGGCACGGCCGCCAGGCCGAGTGCCCAGGCGTCCGGCTGGGTGCCCAGGCCCAGCAGGGTCAGATAGCCGCCCCACGAGCCGCCCGAGAGGACCAGCCGCCCGGGGTCCGCGAGGCCGGACGCCACGGCCCAGTCCCGCACCGCCGCGATGTCCTCCAGCTCGATCAGGCCCACCCGGTGCTTGAGGGCGTCCGTCCAGGCGCGGCCGTAGCCGGTCGAACCGCGGTAGTTGACCCGGACCACCGCGAAGCCGTGGTCGACCCAGGCCGCGGGGCCGGCGGCGAACTCGTCGCTGTCGTGCCACGTCGGGCCGCCGTGGATGTCGAAGACCGTCGGGAAGGGACCCTCGCCCTCCGGCTTCTGCACCAGGGCGTGCACCTTGCCGCCGGGCCCCTCCACCCAGGCGTCGTCGACCGGGACCGAGTGCGGGGCGCGGCCGATGCCGCCCGGCACGCGCGGCGGCTCCAGCACGAGCTGACCGCTCGTGGACCGGACGGCGGGCGGTGTCGCCGCCGAGGACCACAGGAACTCCACCGTGCCGTCCGGGCGTGGCAGCGCTCCGGAGACGGTGCCCTCGGGAGTGTCGAGACGGCTGAGGGCGCCGTCGGCCAGCCCGTACCGCCACAGCTCGCTGCGGGCCTGGAAGCTGTGCTCGACGAGCAGCGCGGAGCCGTCCGGATACCAGTCGGCGTGCAGGTCACCGGGCAGGTCGAGGGCCAGGGCGGTCTCCTCGCCGGTCGCCGCGTCCCACAGCATCGGCTCCCAGCGGCCGCGCCGCTGGTGCCCGACGAGCAGCCGGGAGTCGCCGTCGACCGGGGCGAAGCCCATGGCCGTCAGCCCGAGCTCCTCCGTGCCGCCGCGGGTGTCGTCCAGCTCGGCGACGGTGGTGCCGTCGGTGCGGACGATGCGGATCGCCGAGTGCATGGCGTCGCCGTGCTCGGTGTGCTCGACGGCGATCAGGGTGCCGTCGTGGGAGAGGTCACCGACGCCCGCGGACTCCTCGTGGTGATAGATCTCGACGGGCTCGGCACCGGGGCGCGCCACATGGACCGTCGAGCCCCCCTTGTCCGTGGACCGGCCGACGACCGCGGTGCCGTCCCGGCCCAGGGCCAGGCCGCCGGGATAGGACGGGGCGAGGCCCGGCGCGGCCGGCTCGTCGGCCCCGCCGTGGAAGGGCTGGCGCATCCAGACGCCGAACTCGTCGCCGTCCGAATCGGAGAACCACCAGATCCATTCGCCGTCCGGCGACAGCACGCCGCCCGTCGTGCCGTTCGGCCGGTCGGTCACCTGGCGCTGCTCGCCCGTCGCGCGGTCCCAGGCGTACAGCTCGAAGGTGCCCGTCACGTTCGAGACGAACAGCGAGCGGTCCGGGGCGTCCTCCGCCCACTGCGGCAGTCCGATCCGCGGCGCGCGGAAGCGCTTCTCCCAGTCCGGCATGGCGGCCCGCGCCGCCGCCTCGCCCGTCGTGCCCCCCTCGCCCGTCGTGCCCTCCTCGGCCTGCGTGGTCCCGCTGGTCGGCCCGGCCCCGTTGCTCTCAGTCATGGCCCCATTCTGCGCCGCGGGTCCGACATCGTGGCGCGGGGTGCCACAGCCTGTGGATAACTTTCGCGGCCGAGGAGCCTCGGCGGTCCTTCCAAAGTGCCCTGTCGGTGCGGAATTTCAGCTTCCTGAAGCCGGTGGTGGCCCTGATCACCGGGGTCACGAGCGGTCGCCGCGGCTCGCGTGGACGGCCAGCCGCGAGCCCTCCTCGTCGTCGAAGTCCTCCAGGAACGCCGCGAGCACATCGGTGAGGTGCTCCGGCGACCGCGCGCGGAAGAGCACCGGCTGGTACTCCGAGACGCGGTAGTGCGTCCGCACCATGTCGGTCGGGTCCAGCTCGCGGATCTCGCACCCGCCCAGCTGCGCGAGCTCCCCGGAGGAGGAGAGCAGCGCCGCGCCGTATGCCTTGGTCTCCGCGCGGTCGGCCATCACGCCGAACTCCAGCGTGAACCAGTACACCCGGCTGATCAGGTCCAGGGCCTGGCGCGTGCGCACCCGCAGGGCCGCGCGCCCGAAGAGGCGGTAGAGCTCGGCGAAGGCGGGGGACGCCAGGTGGATGCCGTGCCCGAACACGTCGTGGATCACGTCGGGTTCGGGGGTGTACAGCGGTATCGACGGGTGCCGCACGAACTGCACGGCGTGGAAGTACCCGAGCTCCATCGAGCCGAGGAAGCGCCGGTTCTCCACGAATCCCCCGGTGGGTGTGAACGCGAACCCGGTCAACTTCCGCAGCTCGGCGCTCACTTCCTCGTGCTGGGGGATGTGGTCCGCGGGGACGGGGGCGGCCTCGGCGGCGTCCAGGACCGTGCGGTGCGCGTGCAGGCGGTGGGCGTCGGCCAGCGCCGCGTGGACCGCGCGCCAGGTCGCGTGCTCGCTCCCGGTGTACGTCACGTGCGGCGAGGGGTCGCCCACCCGGTGCCCGTGGGCCAGGCGCGCCAGCGCCGCGCGCCGCTCCAGGTAGCGCCGGTCGCGCCGCCCCGGGTGCTCCGCCGCTCTGCCCAGGCGCCCGTCCGGCGCGACCGGTGTCCGCATCCACGCATCGCTCATGACACACAGGGTGCCCATGGTGATCCGAACCGTAACCACTGCGATGTCCGGGACAACTGGTGGCCTACAGGCGCCTGTCGACCGGCGCGCAGGATACGCTTCGTCGAGGTTTGCCTAAAAATTTAACAAAGCCGGCAGATCGTTCGCGCTGTCCCAGGCATCCGCATCACCCGACCACCCGTCCTGTTCCAGAAAGCCGCGTGCATGACGACCCCGCCGTCCACTCCTCCTCCGCCGCCCGGGACAGAGCCGCAGCCCGGGACGGAATCCCCGCTCGTGGCGGAACCCCCGCTCGGCACAGAGCCGCTGTCGTCGCCTCTGCCGCCCGGCACGGAGCCGGCTTCCTCCGCGACGGAGTCCCTGCCGTCCGGTGCGGCGTCGGCCCCGTCCGTGACGGAGCAGTCTCCGGCCGGGGAGCAGAGTCCGCCGGCGGCCGGGACCCTGGCTCCCCCGGCACCCGGACCGCAGGTCCCTCCGTTCCCCGGGGCGCAGATACCCCCGCCGCCCGGCACGCAGCCTCCGCCGCCGTTCGGCGCGCCGCCGATGCCGCCGCCCGGCATGCACGTACCGCCGCCGCACTGGGGGCTGCCGCCGGCTCCGCCGCTCGGCTTTCCCCCGCCGCCGCCCGTGCTGCCCAGCAACGGCGCCGGGATCACCGCGCTGGTGCTCGGCTGCATCGCCGTGACGACCGGGTTCGTGTTCTTCCTCTTCTGGCTCACGGCGATCCTGGGCATCATGGCCGTCGTGTTCGGCATCGTCGGCTGGAACCGGGCGCGCAACGGCCTGGCGTCGAACAAGCCGATGGCGATCGTGGGCACCGCGCTCGGTGGCGTCGGCATCGCCCTGTCCGTCGTCGGTCTGGTGCTGACCGTCTTCCTCGTCGGCGAGGTCAAGAAGGGGATCGACCAAGACGCCAGAGACCGTGAGGCCTCCGCCGGTGTGGAGCCCACGCCGTCCGAGGAGGGGGACGAGGACGACGGTCTGACGAAGGCGGACACCCAGACTCTCGACTTCGGCGGGACGGCCCGTTACTCGGACGGCCTCAAGATCACGGTCGCGAAGCCGGAGAAGACCGAACTCAGCAGGTACAGCGTCAAGGAGGGGTACGTCGCCTACAAGGTCGAGGTGACCGTCGAGAACGGCACGGGCAAGACCGTGGACCTCGACCTCACGTCCGTCAAGGCGCGCGACGGCGACGGCGCGGGCCTGGAGCGCACCTATGACAGCGGCACCGGCTTCAGCCAGGGCGTCACCGGCCGCCCGCACGCGGGCAAGTCGGTCTCCGGCACCTACCTCTATCTGGTGCCCGAGAAGAAGGCCGGCGACCGCATGGAGGTCAGCGTCGAACCGGGCGTGGTGACCTACAAGGAAGCCGCCTGGAGCGGCTCGGTCAAGTGACGGGACGCGGCGTGTGAGGAGGGCCGGAGCGGTGTGCCGCTCCGGCCCTCCTCCGTTCCGCGCCCCTCTTCCGTGCTTACGCCCGGTCCGTTCCCGTGAGCCGGGTCAGAGCGTTCTCCGGGACGTGCGGCCGGCCCCCGGCCAGCACGAGGCGGACGTCGCGCAGGGCCTCCAGATCGTCCAGCGGGTCGCCGCCGACGACGAGCAGGTCGGCGCGGTAACCGGCGGCCAGGCGCCCGGTCTCCTCGGCGATGCCCAGGGCGCGCGCGGCGTCGACGGTCGCCATGTCGATGATCCGCGCCTCCGGGAAGCCCAGGTAGCGGAAGAACTCCAGGCTGCCCACCAGGTTGTCGAACTCCGCGCGCGGCACGCCCGCGTCCGTACCGGCGATCAGGGACACCCCCTGCTCGGCCATCCAGCGCACGCGCGCGAACAGCACGTCGGCCCGCTCGTACCCGAACCGCTCGGCGAACGCCCGCCAGTTGGGGCTGGCCGCCGGGCACACCTGGATCCCCTTGGCGGCGATGTCGGCGACGACGTCCTCACGGGCGTCGAAACCGCCGTCCGTCATCCACGTGCAGTGCTCGATGGTGTTCACCCCGGCGGCCACCGCTGCGGCGATCCCCTCCGTGCCGTGCGCGTGCGCGGCGACCGGCAGGCCGAGGGCGCGGGCCTCCGCCACCACGACGCG
Source organism: Streptomyces sp. NPDC051173 (assembly GCF_040689515.1). Classification (NCBI taxonomy): domain Bacteria; kingdom Bacillati; phylum Actinomycetota; class Actinomycetes; order Kitasatosporales; family Streptomycetaceae; genus Streptomyces; species Streptomyces sp. NPDC051173. The sequence continues at coordinate 10,118 of NZ_JBFBBD010000029.1, read as the reverse complement.
GAGCTCGTCGGCGGTGAACTGCGACTCCCAGGTCGCGTGCCCGCCCTTGGTCAGCCCGCCGCCCGTGGCCATGACCTTGATGACGTCGGCGCCGTCGGCCGCGTTGCGGCGCACCATCTCGCGGATGGCCTCCTCGCCCTCGACCTCACCGCCGAGGAACCAGCAGTGCCCGCCCGGCACGGTCAGCGGCCGCCCGGCGGCGAGGACGCGCGGGCCGGGCACGTCGCCCTGGGCGATCGCGTCCCGCAGCCGCATCGCGAGCCCGCCGCGGTCGCCGAGGTCGCGCGCCGTGGTGACACCGCTGCGCACCAACTGCCCGGCCCGCTTGGCCATGCCCAGGAGCAGACCGGCGTCGTCGCTCTCCTGGAGGGCGCCGACCGGGTCGGCGCCCGCGTCGAAGGCGAGGTGCACATGGCAGTCGATGAGCCCCGGCAGCACCGTGGCGTCCGGCAGCGATATCCGCCGCACGTCCCCCGGGACGGCCGCCTCGACCTCCGCCCGGGGTCCCACCGCGGCGATCCTGTCGCCCTGGACGAACACCGCGCCGTCCTCCACGTACCCGCCGCCGGGCTCCGTCAGCACCCGACCTGCCATGACCAAGAGGTCCATCACGCCACCATTTCCGTACGGGATCGCTTGCTTCATCTCTGTCCGCCGGCGGTCCGCCGACGCGGGGGCCGGACCGGGCTCACGTGGCCCTCAGCGCGTCCGACAGGGCCACCAGCTGCCGGACGTCGGCATCGAGTCCGTCGCCGTCCGGCATCGCCACGGGGATGGCCTTCTGCGCCGACTGGTCGTCCGGATCGTAGACCCGCAGCGCCAGCCGCAGCTTCTCCGCGAGCTCCTCGGGCGGGACGCTGTGCGGAGCGGCGTCGGCGAGGCCGAGGCGGGCGAGGTACGGGCTGATGCGCACCAGGCCGTCGCGGCACTCGATCACCCTGCGGTAGTGGCTCCGGTGGACGCTGCGGACGCGCAGCGCGTCCCGCCAGGGGTTGGTGGGGACGCGGCCGAGCGCGTCCTGCGGATACGCCTTGTGCAGCAGCAGCCAGAGCGGCCGCAGCCGGTGGTAGTTGCGGCGGTGCTGCCACCAGACGCGGAACGCCGCGAGGCGGGTGGCGATGCCGGGGTAGGTCACACCGATGACGAACACCGGGATGGAGAGCGCGAGGAGCAGCGCGACGCTCCGGGACAGCGGCCGCGGCACGTCCCCGCCGAGCCAGCGCACCAGGATGAACGCCGCCCGCGCGGCACTGGAGAGCACCATGCCGGCCATCGCCCCGGCGGCCAGCCACAGCCCGGTGGCCAGGGGCCGCACCGAGGCGCGGGCGTAGCGCAGGGTCCAGGCGAAGGCGGAGGCCAGCGCGTAGGACAGATAGAGACCGGCCACCAGATAGAAGAGGGCGACGTGCGTGACCCGCATGTCCGCGCTCGCGTAGACGTGCCCGGTCGCGTGGTTCGGTGTGAGCACGGCCAGCAGGGTGATCACGACGATCGTGACCGACAGGGGGATCAGCTCCCACCGGGCGCGCCTGCGGCCCCGGTCGCTGTCCGTCGCCGAGTAGAGGTAGAAGCACATCAGGCAGTAGACCGTGCTGAGCAGCAGTACGTTCTGCACGAGCTTGGCGGCGCTCGGGAGCGTGACGGCGTCGAAGGCGCGGGCGGTCACCGGGATGCCGAAGGGGAAGGCGACGGTCGCGCACGCGAGGCAGAGCGTGACGGCGCGCAGCGCGTGGTCGTGCGGTGCCTTCGACAGCTGGAAGGCCTTCCAGCACAGCGCGGTGACGAGGACGGCGCCGACGATGACGACGGAGGCGATCACAGCCACCCCTGCCGGTCTCCGAGGGCCGACTGCACCCGGCGCAGGGACGGGTCGCTCGCCGCTCTGGGGGTCACCCGGTCCAGGACGGAGGCCCATTCCAGGATGATGGTGGCGACCAATTCGGCCTCGCGCTCGTGCTGCTCGTCGTAGGACGTGCGGCGCAGGGCCCGCTTGATGGTCCCCAGGCACATGTCCGGAGCCATCTCCCGCCAGAATTCGTCGTCCGCGTCGTCGCTGTGGTGGTCGGCGAGAATGTGGCCGACCTCGTGCAGGATGATGTGATCCTGATGGATCTTGCTGGTCTCCTGCTGGTACAGGATGTAATCCGCGGACGCGGTGGCGATCCAGACCCCGAACGGGCCGGGCATCGGCAGTGAGTAGGGCACCAGGCGAATGGGCCGCCGTCGCCGCTCACCGAGGAGTTTGCACAACTCCTCCACGTCCAAGGGCGGCTGGATGTCCAGGGCGCGAAGCTCGCGCTTGCAACGGCGCCGCAGCTCTCGCTCTCTCACGTGCACTCCTCAGCCGGGGGAGTCCATTCCTCCCCGGCGTTCCGCTTGTTCCAGCCGGTAGACGACGTCCAGCAGATCCATGACCTGTTGGCGGCGTTCCTGGGACAGCTCACCGGCCCTCATTGCCATCAGCTTCACGTCTTTGCCGGCGACATCCTCTTCCCGGCGCTCCTGCGCGGCCTTGAGGAGCTCCAGTTGCTTCTCGACGCGGCTCGTCACCTCGTCGTCGAAGAAATACGCGGCGGGTACGCCGAAGAAGTCCGCGAGGGCCTGCACATGCTTGAGGGTCGGGTTCTGCTTCTTGTCCTTGCGAAGCTGCCAGATGTAGCTCTGCGAGATCGTGACGCCGGTCGTGCGAATGGCCTCGGCCACATGCTCGTTGCTGTACTCCTGGCCCCCTCTTGGCTTCACGCTGGCGAAAAGGTGATTGAGCTTGTCGGCCAGGCTACGGCTCGCCCGCTCGCTCATGACGCCTCCCACGGCATCGCCCTCTTCTCCACCCGTGTAAACGTACATGGACTCCGCCGTTCTCACCACAGTTGAATCGCCCTGACCTCCGGGCTAAGCTCCGCCGGGAGTTCCACTCAGGTGAATGTCGTGGATCGGCGCACTTGCATGTGAGTCTAGATCCGTGGAACTCGTGGCCGCTGAGAGGGGCGCCGCCCCGCCGGGTGACGGCGGACGGGGAACGGGCTCCGTTGGGGGGATTTGTAGTGGTACGACTGGTGGTCGCCGATGGTCAGGACGCGATGCGCGCGGGGGTCGTGAGCGTCCTGGAGAGGGATCCGGACATCGAGGTGCTGGGGGAGGCGCGCACCTGCGAGCAGGCCGTGGGAATGAGCGAGTCGCTCCATCCGGATCTCGTCGTGCTGGACGCCTATCTGGCGACGGCCGGAGGGATCGAGGCGACCCGGCGCATCGTGGAGCGGGGGTGCGACGTCCTGGTGCTGACGGCGCTGGGGCTGGCCGCACACGTCAGGCGCGCCCTTCAGGCGGGTGCCGTCGGATTCATGCTCAAGGACGCCACCCCGGCCCAACTCGTGCATGCCGTACACCTGGTGGCGAGCGGCCAGGGATTCATCGATCCCACCGTGGTCCGTTCCTTCGTGCACGCCGTTTCGGTGACGCCGCCGGAGACCTCGCCGGCCGTCGGACTGCCCGGCCTCGGGTCGCTGACCCGACGGGAACAGGAAGTCGCGTGCTATCTGAGCAAGGGCCTGTCCAATGTGCAGATCGCCCGCCGGATGCAGGTGGCGGAGAACACTGTGAAGACCCACGTGAGCCGCATCCTGGCCAAGCTGGGACTGAAGAGCCGGATCGAGATAGCCCTGCTGACCCAGGAACTCTCGTTGAGCGCGTGACGACTCCGCTTCCGGAGCCGTGAAATCCAGGGCCGTGAAAGGCCGTGAAAGGCCGTGAAAGGGCCGGATGCCGTGCGCACAGCACCGCATCCGGCCCGTCGTTCACCCGGCGGCGAAATTACGCGCCGGCGCTCCGGTTCTTGCGGCTCCGCCAGACGTTCCCGGCCGTGGCGAAGAGCACGACGGAGAGGGCTATGAGCACCGCGCGCGGCGCGGTCTCCTGGAAGACGACCGCGCCGACCGCTGCCACGATTCCGGCAAGGGCGGCGATGAGGACCATCGGGGAACCCCCGTTGGCCGACGCCTGCTGTTCCATGTGAGCTCTCCGTCCTCCGGCTGTCGCCGTCGTGCTGTTCCTTGTCACCGGGCTACCGTCAGCCCTGCCCGGCGAGGGCCGTTTCATTCCGCATCGACGCCGCGATGATTCCCAGCATCGCCTCTTCACGAGGCAGGATGCCGAGCCGGTTGAGCATCATATGTGCCTGGTGGAAAACGAGATGGCCGGTCGTGCGCGGCACTTGATGGCGCCGGGTGCGGCTCAGGTACGTCGTCAGCACCGCGGTCCAGGAATCCGTCCACTGCCGGACCACGGGGTCGGCGTCGAGGGCCTCCGCCCGCTGCCGCAGCCCCCGGTCGTCGCGCTCCGCACCGCGCCGGAGCAGATCACGCAGGACCGGGGCCTCGCTCCCGGCGTCCTGTGTCCACCACTGCAGGTGCCGCGGCCAGAACTGCGCCGGGCCGATCGCCCCCGCTTCCCCGACGGCGCTGGCGAGCAGCAGCGCCTCGCCCGCCCCGCGCAGCAGCAGCACCGCGAGCGCCGCGCGGTCGGGCAGCCTGGGGTAGGCGTTGGCCCACCGGGCCAGGTCGCTGGAGTGCGCGAAGACCTCCTCGGCGAGCCGGGTGCCCACGCTCCCGCCGTACTTGTCGTCCTCGGGCTCGTAGAGACTCACGTCCGCACCGTCCCGGCGCCCCTGGAAGGGCCGCAGGTCCATCATCGGGAACAGCGGGTCGTACTCCGCCACGCTCTCGCGCCCCAGCCGTACGCAGTCGGCCCGCAGGGACGGAAGGCGGCGGTGCAGGGCGTCCAGCAGGTCACGACCGCCGTGGAAGCGCACCCTCAGATGAGGGCCGTCCCAGTCGGTGTAACGGATGAAGAACCACCGGTCCGCGCCGGCCTCCGCGGCGAGGTCCACGAGCGGCGGCAGGAGCCGGTCGACGGACGCGTCCAGGCGCTCCAGGCCGCCGGGATACAGCCGCGCGTACCACCAGCCTCCGGCGTCCACGGCGGAGCCGGACGCGGGCGAGGCGGACGTGGCCGACACGGGTCGTGGCGACATGCTCATCGCTGCTCCAGCCGTGCGTAGGGGGCGGGGCCGTGCCCGCTGTCGCTCTCTCGTGCCGGGCGCGGCCGGTCCCAGCGCAGCAGCGACACGTGCTCGGTGGCGTGCCGCATGCCGTCGTCGTCCCGTACCCAGTGCCCGGCCAGTCCCGGCAGGGCCTCGGCCAGCCGCACGCTGGTGGCCGGGTCGAGGTCCCGGGTGTGGTGGACCGCCGCCCAGACGGCGTGCGGGCTGCGGAACGACAGCCACAGGGGCTTGCGGACGGCGGCCGACGCCGCGGAGGCCGAGCCGCTGAGGGACAGGAAGACCTCGTCCGGTATGCCGTGGCCCGTGCGCCATTGGTGCACACGGCGGAAGAACTCCTCGGCGCCCTCGCCGTGTTCCGGGCGTGGCATCTGGCCCGGCGCGAAGCGCCAGGTGCGCCGCCCCAGCACGAGCCGGCCCCGTTCGTCGGCGGGGAGTTCCTCCACCACACCTTCCGGAAGCGGCGGATCCGTGTCCAGGGGGCTGCGGGTGCAGCACAGCCGGGAGCCGTTGACCCAGGGATCGGCCAGGCAGAGCAGCAACCGCGCGACACCGGAGACCAGATGGGACGGGACGACGCCGAGGTACACGGGCGCGACGGCCCGGCCGAGCGCTCCCGTCATCTCCAGGGTGCCGTTCTCCGCGTCATGGTGGAGGGCGACAGGCGCGCCGCCGGGTGCCACGCCTTCGGAACCGGGCTCGCCCGGCCAGTGGAACGGCGGCAGGACGCCGTCGGCGGCGTAGTGCATGCCGTTGACGTCACCACTCAACGTGACCTGGAGCGGCTCGGCTTCGGGGAAGGCGTCGTCGGCCCAGGTGCGCAGCCCCTCGGTCAGGTCCGGTGCGCCGGGACGGTCAGCGGCCAGCAGTCTGCGGAAGCGAGCGACCAAACCACCCATTCCGGGGTTGTATTGGTTCACGACCAGCTTGTACCGTCCCGCCCGCACATCGTCGGCCGACTCGGCCGCGAGCTGGTACAGCACGGCCGTGGTCGGCGGCGCGCTGCTCCGGCCGACCGGTAGCCAGGCGCGCTCCGTGGGCGTGCCGATCGCCCGGTAGTCCGCCATCAGTGCGTGCGACAGCCGTTGTCCGTGGGCGGGATCCGCGGCCACCTCCCACAGGAACCGCACGACGTCGTCACAGCGGCCGCCCTCGCCGTACCGCTGCACGAACTCCTCGAGCAGCCAGTCGTAGAGGTAGGAGCGGAAGATGTAGGGGCGCACGGTCCGGCCCAGTTCGGCCAGATCGCTCCCGACGTGCTCACCGGGAAGCTCCACCGGGATGCCGGAGACCGCGTCCTCGTAGGCGGCGAACGGAGTCGTGGGGAGCGCCGCGTCGTCGGTGGTCCGTGTGACGGTCTCCAGGCGGTCGATGGCGGACAGCCGCTCCGGACCCGGCAGTTCGTGGAGGGCGTGCGTCTCCGCCTCCACCTCGCGCAGCAGGGCGGCGGTCCGGCCGGCCTCCGGGACGTCCAGGCGGTCGAGCGCCCGGGCGAGCGCCGACAGCGGACGCTCCTCGGCGTTCACCCAGGGAGTGACGATACGCAGCAGGCCGGTGTCCAGCAGCCGCACGTAGGCGGCGAAGGGATCCTTCCCGCCGATCCTTTCGAGGCACTCGGTCACTCGCATGCGCGGCCAGGAGGACACCTCCTCCACGAGCGGCGCGTAGAGGCCCGCGTCGGCCAGGGTGTCCGAGCGCCAGGCGAGTTCGGCCTTCGGGTTGTAGGACGGCGTCATGACGTACGGGCGCCCGGCGACGTACCGGACCGCGTCGTTGGGCTCGGCCTCGAAGGCCGCGGCGAGGAGCTCGTCCCGGCCGAGCAGGTCCAGCCAGGAGCGGACGTGCTGCTGGGAGACGTAGGTCAGCGCGCGGCCGTCGGCCGTACCGCCGTCGAGCGCGACTGCCGTCAGCCGGGAGAAGGGGCTGGTCTTGAGCGCCGCGCGGGACGCGTAGCCGAAGACCGCGCGGGACGCCTTGCCGTGCGGGTGCAGCGGCTTGCTCGTCAGATGGCGCAGCAGCCCGGGGGCGGCGTGCGCGAGCCCCTGGGACAGGCCCCGGTGGGTGAGCAGCTCGCGCAGCCGCCCGGTGGCGGCGGCGGTCTCCCGGGCGTACGCGGCGTCCGTCTCGGTCCGGGCCTCCGTGAGGCGGTGCATCCGGTCCAGCCAGCGGCGCGCGAGCTCGCGGGCCTCCGGGTCCAGGACGGCGTCCACCTCGCGCGCCCGGTCGCCGGTGAGGACGTACGGGCGGCCGTTGTGGACGGCGCGGCGCAGGGCCAGGACGGTGCGGCGCACGCCGGGAGCGTCGTCCAGGGAGGGGACCACCGCGTGCAGGGCGTCGGCCAAGGGGCCTGCGGCAGACCGCAGTTCCGCCTCCAGGACGGTCTCGGCGGCGAGGGAGGCGGAAGTCTCCCGCAGCGTCACGTCGAGGGCCTCGACCGGCAGGCCGTTGACCCGGTGCAGGGTGAAGGGCGACAGGGAGGGGACCAGACCGTCGGCAGGGGCGAGCCGGTCCGCGGGCGCGAGCTTGTCCACAGAGGCGAGCTTGTTCACAGAGGCGAGGGACGGGGCGGTCGTCATGCTCCGCGCACCGCCTCGATGATGTGCCACCAGGAGAGCAGCACCGCTCCGACCATGAACACCCCGTACGCCAGGCACAGTCCGCCGAACGTCAGATAGCCGGCCCGCTTCGCGCGGGAGGCGGTGAGCAGGTGGCTGGGCAGGGGCACGCGGGTGACCAGGTGCGTCAGATAGGCGAAGGAACGTCCGCGCAGATTGACGGAACCCATCGCCGACTCCAGGGCCTGGTAACCGTCCGACGGCAGCAGGGGATTGAGGTTGATCATCATCAGGAAGAGCTGGGAGTAGAGCAGCGCGCCGGCCACATCGGCCACGGCGCCGTGCGTGGACAGCAGCACCACGGCGGTCACGCCCGCCCAGATGGCGTCGCTGAGCGGCCCGGCCAGGGCGATGAGCACCCGGGGGGCACGGCTGCGCACACGGTAGGTGTCCGTCCGGTCGACGTACGCGACCGGCATGACGTAGAGCATCAGCGTGACGCCCGCTTCGCGCACGGGCACCCGGAGGTACTGGCACACCAGGGCGTGCCCGAGCTCGTGGACGGCGATCTGCGCGGCGAGCAGCAGCATGGCCAGCCACGCCCAGGAGGACAGGTGCGGTACGCCGCGTTCCGCGAGTGCCACGCAGACCGCTCCCGCGCCCGCGGCCACCAGCAGCAGCCAGCAGGTGACGACCGCCGCGACCGGCAGCCTCCGCAGCAGCCGGGCGACGGGCTCCAGGAGCACGTGCACCGAGCGCGTGAGGGCGAACCTCGGCATGCGCTGGCGCAGCGAGTGCTTCATCAGCCGCTGTCTGCGGTTCTGTCCCTGCGGCGCGAGGGTCAGCACGCCCGCCTGCCTCAGCTCCCCGAAGAAACGCATGACGGACGTCTCGATGTGCCCCGGGTCCGCGGAGGAGGAGGCCGTCACCCGGCGGACCACCTCGCGGGCCGTGGGAGCGTCGTCGAGGAGGGTCAGGATGACGGTCCCGGCGCGGGACAGGGCGACGTACTGCCCGGTCTCCGTGTCGAAGAGCAGGGGGCGCCCGTCGATGCCGTCCATCTGCTCGATGGAGTCCTTCAGGGCGAGCGGCGCGGTGTCGAGCCAGGCTGTGTCCTCGGGGGCCTCGGGGGCCTCGGGGGCCTCGGGGCCCTGGGGCGCCTGCGCACTGTGCCGCGCACCCGCGTCACCGGCCGCGGCTTTCGTACGGGTGGTGGCCGCTGCGGGGAGTCGCATGGCTGACCTCCTGGGGAATACTGACGGATGGCGCCGCCGGGTCGGCAATCTTGCACATTGCCGACCCGGCGGCGTTGCTCACGGCCTCAGCTCATGAGCGGTGCGGCGGCCTGAGTGATCAGCCCGCCGAGGAGAACGAGCCGGCGCTGGTGAAGCAGGCGGCCGGGCAGCTGGCGCAGGCGCCCGTGCCGAAGCTGCCGGCGGTGCCCAGCAGGGCCGCGTCGTCGAGCTGCTCGACGGTCATGTCCTCGACGCTGAGGTCGATCGCGAACGCGTCGGTGATCACCGAGTCGGTGCGGAGCATGGTGGAGATCCTTTCCGGAAGGTGCGGAGCCTCAGCTGGTGCAGGAGGCGGTGCTCGCGGTGGAGGCGGTCGAACCCGCCGAGCCGAGGCTGCTGGTCGAGGTCCACGTGCCGAGCAGCACGGTCTCGTTCAGCTGCTCGGCCTGGAGGCCGCCGAAGTCCTCGGCGAAGAGGTCGACCTGGATCTGGTCGTTCATGGTGACGTCCTTCTCTCTGAGGGCTCTTTGAGGGCTCTGTGAGAGCCGCTGAATCAGCCGGCGGACGAGGCGCTGGCGCTGGTCGCCGCGCTCGACGCCGGGCAGGCGAAGCTGGTGAACGTGCCGAATGAACCCCACGTCCCCAGCAGGGCCGCGTCGTCGAGGACCTCGGCCGTCAGGCCGGCGGCGTCCTCGGCGAACAGATCGATCGGGTCGATCTCACGCATGGAGTGCTCCTTTCAGGAGGGTCGGTTGTTTCCCGCGGTCCGGATCAGCCCTGCGAGCTGGCGGTACCGCTGGTCATGAAGGTCGAGCCCGGGCAGGTCAGGCAGCCCAGGGAACCGACCGTGGCGACGGAGGCGAGCGCGGCCTCGTTGGGCAGGGCGTCGACGACGAGGGAGGTGTCCTCGGCGAAGAGGTCGAGGGTCATCGGCTCGGTGTTCTGAGCGAGCATGTCGGTGTTCCTTCGGGTGGGAGGACGGGTGTCCTCGAGTGGAGCCGTGTCCTCGGTGAGGGCACGGAGTCTGTGGGGCGGGGGTGTTGGCGGGGGCGGGTTGCTTACGCCTGCGGCGCTTTGTTCCCCAGCCCCGCCCCTTCCCGAAACTGGGGCTTGTGCCCCAGACCCCCGGCTGCGGGTCCGTTGCCGCCTGCGGCGAGGGCGGCCTGCGGCCGCGTCCTCAATCGCCGGACGGGCTGGATGGTGCGGACCGTGGCCAACGCGCGGTTCGGGGGTCTGCCCCGGCCTGCTTCCGCTGCTCCTCGGGCAGGCTGT